>DASVRB010000105.1:0-3007 GCA_036388835.1 Thermoanaerobaculia bacterium
GATTGCTCGGCGGGCTGAAGCCCGCCGCTCCACAAGCTACGCGCCCCCTCAATCTCGTCATCCTGAGCGTCAGCGAAGGATCTCAGCGGCGACGACCGAAGATGCATCGCGCCGGTCGTCGCATTTTGAGATCCTTCGCCAAGGCTCAGGATGACGGGCCTTTGCCAATGCAGGACATCCGCATCACCTTTCTCGGCACTTCCTCCGGCACGCCGACGCGTGAGCGGAACGTGTCGTCCGTTGCCGTGGCGCTCGATCGGGCGGTGGTCCTCTTTGATTGCGGGGAGGGGACGCAGCATCGGTTGCAGCAGGCGCCGGTGAAGAGCGGGGCGATCGAGGCGATCTTCATCAGCCATCTGCACGGCGATCACGTGTATGGATTGCCTGGCCTTCTGGCGACGCTGTCGATGTACGGACGCGAGCGGCCGCTCGACATCGTCGGCCCGGCGGCGCTGCACGACTACGTCGAGGCGACGCTGCGGACGTCGTTTCACAATCCGATCTTCGAGGTGCGGGTGAGCGAGCCGCCGTATCGCGGCGATGGATTCGCGGTCGAGGCGGCGGAGCTGGAGCACAGCGTGCCGTCGCTTGGATACGTGCTGATCGAAGACGAGCATCCCGGCAAGTTCGACGTCGAGAAAGCACGCGCGCTCGGATTCGAGCCGGGGCCGGTCTACTCGGAACTGATCCGCGCGCGCGATGCGCGTGTGCTCGGTCCGTCGCGAGCGGGACGGCGCATCGCCTACATCCTCGACACGCGGCCGACCAGCAGTGCCGTTGCACTTGCGAGGAACGCCGATGTGTTGATTCATGAATCAACCTATGGCGACGAGCTCGCGGCCGAGGCGCACGAGCGATTTCATGCGACCGCATCGGGGGCCGCGCGGGTCGCCGCGGAGGCGAACGTCGGACGTCTGCTGCTCACGCATTTCTCATCGCGCTACGGCGACGTCACGCCGCTCGTCGAGGAGGCGCGTGCGATTTTTCCGAACAGCGACGCGGCGTTCGATCTGCTGACGATCGACGTGCCGATGCAGAGATAATCGCGCCGATGCCGAGTCCCGCCGTTCGCGCCGCGATCGTTGCCTTCACCGCGTCGTTCTGCACGCTGGTCATCGAGCTGGTGGCGGGGCGCGTGCTCGCGCCCTACGTCGGCGTCTCGCTCTACACCTGGACCAGCATCATCGGCGTGGTGCTGGCCGGCATCAGCGCCGGCGCGTGGGCGGGCGGCTGGCTGGCGGACCGGCGTCCGCTCGATTCGACGCTCGGCTGGCTGCTGCTCGCCGCCGGCCTCGCCTCGATCCTCATCGCGCCGGCCACCACGCTCCTGGCGAGCGACGAGGGGCTGCTCACGTCCGCCGGCATCGCCACGACGTTGCTGCACCGCGTGGTGCTGCTGTCGTTCGTGCTCTTTTTTCTCCCCGCGTTTTTCCTCGGCATGATCTCGCCCGTCGCGGTGAAGCTCGCCGTGCGCGATGTGGAGACCGCCGGCAGTGTGGTCGGACGCATTTACGCCGTCTCGACGCTCGGCTCGATTCTCGGGACGTTCGTGACCGGCTTCTTTCTCGTGGCGCGATTCGGCACGCGCGCCACGCTGGTCGGTGTGGGCGTGACACTCATCGCGGCGGCGATGATCTTCGGCGGCTTTTTCGGACGGCGCGGCCGCGCCGTCACCGCGCTGCTGTTCGTCGCCGGCGCCGCGTACGCCGTACTCTGGCCGGGCGCGCTGCCGCCGCCGCATCAGGATCCGCTGCTGCAGCCGACCGGCACCGGCACGATCCATTTCGAGGAGAGCCAGTACTACACCATCCAGGTGGAGCGGACCATCCGCGACGACACCGGCGCGCCGCTGCACTCACTGCATCTCGATCACCTCGTCCACTCGTATGCCGATCTCGACGACCCGTCGTATCTCGAGTACGGCTACCTCCGCACCTTCAACGACGTCATCACCTGGCGCTCGAAACAGAACCCTCTGTTTCGCCTGCTCTTCATCGGCGGAGGCGGCTACACGCTGCCGCGCCTGGTCGACACGTTTCATCCCGAGGCGCAGGTGGACGTGGTGGAGATCGACCCGGCGGTGACGCGCACCGCGCGTCGCTTTTTCGGCATTCCGCGCGACGCCGCGATCCGCACCGTGAACGAAGATGCGCGGTGGTTCGCGATGCGGGGAGGGGAGCAGTACGACCTGATTTTCATCGATGCGTTCAACGACCTCTCGGTGCCGTATCACCTCACCACGCGCGAGTTCACGGCGCAGCTCGCGCGGCTGCTCGCGCCTGGCGGCGCGGTCGTGGCGAACGTGATCGACGATTACGAGGGGGGCCGTTTTCTCGCCTCGTACACGAAGACGCTGCAGTCGGTGTTCGGGCCGCAGAACGTTGGCCTCTTGATGGATGCGCCGGAAGACATGGAGAGCACGCGCTCGACCTTCGTCGTAGTCGCGTCGAGCTCTCTGGCCGGCATCACCGCCGACACTGCCGCGCACGTGCTGCCGCAGGACGACCTGGCGCGTTACCTGGTCCGCCGCCGCGGCATCGTCCTGACCGATGACTTTGCGCCGGTCGACAACATGCTGGCCCCGCTCTTCACGGCCCGATTTGTGGATGAGCTGGAGGAGGAATGAGCGGCGTGGGAACAGTGAGCCGGCTGTGGGAGTTTTACCGCATCCAATCCGAATAACTTTTCAGGAGAAGCAACGTTTGCGTCAGTCCGTCCGGGTCGCTCTTCTCACGTCGTTCACCCTGTTCGCGCTCGCGCTCGGTGCGCAGCCACTTTCCATCTCCACGATCGCCGGCAACACGCGCGGCGGCGGGCACGTCGATGCGCGCGGTCTCGAGGCGCGCTTTTCGCTGCCGCAAGGCATCGCCTACGACTCGGCCGGCATGCTCTACGTCGCCGACACCGGCAACCATGTGATCCGCCGCGTCGCGCCGGACGGCACGGTCACGACGTTCGCGGGACGGGTCGGTGACTCCGGCAGCAACGACGGCGGCGCACTGTCCGC
>DASVRB010000106.1:0-2566 GCA_036388835.1 Thermoanaerobaculia bacterium
TCATTGCCCTGCTTTTGATCTTCGGACACCTTCCTCTCGCGGCGGCGCCGCGCAGACGCGTCGTGCAGCCTGCGCCGCCGCCATCCGTCGCAGCGGCCGGTCAACGAGTCATCGTCCTGCTCGACCGACCCCGAGGCGCGGCGATTCGCATCGAACACGCGACGAACGACATCATCGAGCGCAATGCACCGCGCATCTACGCGAAGTGGCGCGTCGTTCCGGGATTCGCCGCGACGGTCGATGACGCGGAGTTGGAGCGCCTCCGGAACGATCCGAGCGTGCTCTCCGTCGAGCCCGACCTCGGCGGCATCGTGACCTCGCGATCGAACGGAGAGTTGATCAGCGTCAACGGACAGGTCGGCGTCAACGGACAGGTCGGCCTCAACGGAGAGCTGGTCGGCGTGCCGGCGGTGCACGCGCTCGGCTACGACGGTACCGGCAGCACGGTCGCGGTGCTCGGCACCGGCGTTTCGCCGCACCCCGATCTGAAGGCCCGGATCATCGAGGAGCGCTGTTACTGCACCTATTGGGACGGGAAGGGATGCTGCCCGAATGGCGCAAACGAGCAATTCGGCAGCGGTTCCGCGCGCGACGACCTCCCTCACGAAACAGGCGTGGCCGGGGTCATCGCCGGCAGCGGCGGCAGCGCGCCGCGCGGCGTCGCGCCGGGAGCGAACATCATCGCGATCCGCTTGTCCGACGGCACCGGCAACGTCGCCTGGATGTCACAACTGATCACGGCCCTCGATTGGCTCGCGGGGACGCCGCTGCGCGTCGACGCCGTCAACATGAGCTTCAACATCGGCTTTCTGTGGAGCGGCCCGTGCGACGCAGAGAACCCCGCGCTGACCGATGCGCTCGGACGCGTGCGCGCTCGCGGGACCGTCCTCGTCGCGGCGAGCGGCAACGACGCCTGGGCGAAGGGGATGCGGCCGCCCGCCTGCATCGAGGGAGTCGTTTCCGTCGGCGCGGTCTACCACACAAATCTCGCGTCGGCTTCCCTGCTCGGATGCACCGACACGCCCGCGGAAGTCGATCGTGTGACCTGCTTCTCGAGCTCCTCCTATCAGCTCGATCTCCTCGCGCCGGGTTACAGCGTTCCGACGGTATACAACAAGTTCGGAGTCGGGAACGCCAGCGGTACGTCGTTTTCAGCACCACACGTGGCCGGGGCCGTGGCCGTGCTGCGGCAGATCGATCCGCAGCTCACACCCGACGCCATCGAGGAATTGCTCGAGTCGACGGGACGCCCGATCATCGACCCCCGAAACGGCATCGTCACGCCGCGCCTCGACCTGTTCTCAGCGGTGATGAAGCTGCGTCTGAGTAACGCGCCGTCCGTGCGGCGCCGGTCTGTCGGACATTGACGGACTCACACAGTCACAAGGTCCAATCGTGCAACGCCCGCTGTTTCAGCGGGCGTTTGTTTTTTCTACGGCGGCGGCAGTGATTTGGAGTGCGGCAGCGCCAGCTGCCGCATTCACACGTCGCGGCACGGCCGCGACGCGGCAGCATCGCTGACGCGTTCCAAAGCGGTGGCCGTGCCACCGCACTCCAAACTACTGCAGCGCATTCGCCACCTGCTGAAACGAACGCGCGTCCGCCTGTCGCGTGACGCGCGTTCGCCGTCAATCAATGCATGGTGAGCATCTTCAGGCTCGGGTCGTTGGTGCGGTTGTCGTTCGTGGCCGTATAGAAGACTGCCGATCCGCCGCTCGTGACGTGAATGCGGGCGAGACCTCCCGCGGGTGGCGTGACGCCGGCAAGGAGCGCGCTCAGCGAGATCTGTTCGAAGTAATTGGCCGGGAGCGTCCGCTCGGCCGTATTGCCGACCAGCGCGCCGGCGGCGTCATAGACCGTCACCAGGAACGTCGCGGACTCGCCGAGGGTGCGAATGCCGACATTGACGCGGTAATTCGTCAGATCGGCCGGGATCGTAAAGTCGGCGTATGCACCGCTCCTGATCGCCTCATGAGACGTGACCACCTCCTGCGTGAAGCCGGACGTCCCGGCGCTGCCGGCGTCGTTATAGACGCGCGTCGTGATCACGGGCGTGAAGCCGGTGGTCAGCACGTCCAGCGAGCCGAGGCCGGTCTGCCCCATGGTCTGCACAATATCGGTGTAGGTCCGGCTTTCGTTGGCGAGGAGGAGCGTGTTCCTCCGCGGGTCGGTCGGCTCGGCGCTCCGGCCGGCGGGGTGATAGACGAGCACCACGCCGATCCCGAATGGGCTGGGGTTGCTGATCGTCACCTCCGTCCGGAAGAAGGAGCCGAAGGCGCCGGCGGCGGATGCAGCGGCAGGGATGACGCCGACATGGCGGAACGCACTTGTATGTGCGGCGGCGTTCAACCTGAAGCCCATACGGGCCATGGTGTTGCTCGCGCTCAAGGCGCCGCCATTGAAGTCGGCGCTGGTCTCGTAGACGACATCGTCGGTGCGGCCCGCCACGACCTCGAAACCACCACAATTAGGCTTCATCTGTGTCACGGCCACAACATCGCCGCGCTTGACCGTAATGGCGGGGAACGAGAGCCTGATTACATTGTTGTCCGGGAAAACGCCGGGC
>DASVRB010000107.1:0-5308 GCA_036388835.1 Thermoanaerobaculia bacterium
AAGGTGAGCGTGAAGGTCGCGCCGCGGCCCGGGCCGGGACTCTCGGCTTCGATCGAGCCGGCGAGCAGCTCGGTGATCTGCTTGACGATCGACAGACCGAGGCCGAGGCCGCCGAAGCGGCGCGTGGTCGTGCTGTCGGCCTGGCGGAAGCGGTCGAACATGAACGGCACGAACTCGGGCGCGAATCCTTCTCCCGTGTCGGCCACCACGATGCGGGCCGTCTCGCCGGAGCTTTCGACGGTGACGTCGACGCGCCCGCCGTTCGGCGTGAACTTGACCGCGTTGCTGAGCAGGTTCCAGACGACCTGCTGCAAACGGCTCGAGTCGGCGGCGATGTACGGGACCTGTTCGTCGCGATGGAGCTCGAGGGCGATCGATTTGACGTTCGCGGTAGCGCGCACCGCCTCGGCGGCCGCGGTGACGACCTCATTCACGCTGACGTCGGTGAGCGTCAGCGCGAGCTTGCCGGCGGAGATGCGGGAGACGTCGAGGAGGTCGTCGATCAGCTGCGCCTGCGCACGCGCGCTGCGCGCGATCGACTGAATGCCTTCCTGCACGAGGAGCGGATCGTTGTCGCCGAGCTCCAGCAATCGCGCCCAGCCTAGGATCGCGGTCATCGGCGTGCGCAGCTCGTGTGAGAGCGTGGCCAGGAACTCGTCTTTCGCGCGGTTGGCCGCGTCCGCCTGAACGTACAGCGCCGCGTTGTGCACGGCCACGCCGACGCGGCCGGCGAGGTCTTCGATCACCTCGAGATCGCGCTGCGAGAAGCGGCGGCCCGACTCGTAGCTGTGCAGCAGCGAGAGCGTTCCGTACGCGCGTCCGCCGGAGATGATCGGCACGATGATCCAGGAGGTGAGGCCGAGCGCGCGAATGATCTCGAGGTGGCGCTCGTCCTGCGCTAACCCTTCGATGAACGTCGGCTCGATGTATTCGAGCAGTTGCGGAACGCCGGTGGTCAACACGTTGACGACCGGGTTGAGCGCGTCGGGCACGCGATAGTTGCGGTCGACTTCCATGATCATCTTCGCCTTCTCGCGATCGGGATGGGCGATGATCAGCCGCTGATGCGGCGCTTTCTCTCGTGCAATGTCGATGGCGCACCAGTCGGCGAGCCGCGGCACGGCGAGATGGGCGAGACGGGAGAGGATGGTCTCGGGATCAAGCGACTCGGTCAGCAGCGCCGAGGCATCGGCGAGAAACGACGTCGCCTCGGCGGCGCGTTTGCGCTCGTCGATGTCGGTCGACGTGCCGATCCACTCGCGTACCGAACCATCCTCGTTGCGCACCGGCACGCCGCGCACGAGATACCAGCGATAGGTGCGATCGGCCGCACGAATGCGCAGCTCGAGCGAGTACGGCTGCGACGTGGCGAGCGCGTTCTGCCACGTCCTGATCATCCGCTCCTGATCGTCGGGATGGATGTGCTGCAGCCAGCCACCGTTCTCGTTTCCTTCAGCGGTGCCGCCGGTCAGCTCGTGCCAGCCGGTCGTGTCGCCGCGCGGTGAGCCGTCGGCGTCGGTCGACCAGACGATCTGCGACGTTGCGGTGACCAGCGTGCGGTAGCGCTCTTCCTCGGCGCGCAACCCGGCCGCGGCGCGCGCGTTGTCGATCGCGATCGCTGCCTGCGCCGCGACCGCGGTCACGAGGCGCTCCGCATCCTCCCCGAGTTTGCCGGGTTGCGAATGACCGAACGTGAGCCGCCCGATCGGTGCACCGGCGCGCGAGAGGATCGGCACTTCCAGCGCGCTCGCGGCGGCGAATGTCTGCAGTGCGTCGCGCGGAATGCCGGTCAGCGCGCGCAGCTCGCCGTCGAACCAGAGCGCGCCGTACTCGGCGCCGGTGAGCATGGTGGCGGCAAGCGTGACGGACTGCAGGACGTTCTCGAGGTCGAGCTCCGCGGAGAGCACTTCGCTCACGTCGAGCAGCGTGCGGAGCATGAAGTTCTGGCGCTCGAGCACTTCGCCGTGGCGCACGACCTCGGATTCGGCGTGCTTCAACTGATCGATCTCGGTCGAGGTGCCGTACCAGCGGATCACCTGTCCCGATGCGTCGACCACCGGCACCGCGCGCCCGAGGTGCCAGCGGTAGTCGCCGGTCTCGCGATCGCGGAAGCGGTATTCGATCTGATACGGGTTGCCTGAACGAACCGACGCGTACCAGGTCGCGATCGTCCGCTCCACGTCGTCGGGATGGAGGATCGGCGTCCAGCTCTCGTCGCCGATCGAGCCCGGCTCCATGCCGGTGAAGTCGTACCAGCGCCGGTTGTAGTAATCGATGACGCCGTCGGCGCGCGCGGACCAGACGATCTGCGGCATCGAGTCGGCGAGATCGCGGTATCGCTGCTCGGCCGCCCGCTGGTTGGAGATGTCGGTGATGATCGCGACCCAGCCGACGACGGCGCCCTGCTCGTCGAACAGCGCGGAAGGCTGAACGAGCACCGGAAATCGCTCGTCATTGCGGCGGCGGAAGATGAATTCGAGCGGCCGCTGCGCGCGGTCCTGCGCGGCCATCACCACTTCAAAGTGCGAGCGGATGTGCTCGATCTCTTCCGGCGGCCAGAAAGGGTAGGGCGGCCCGAACGTCACGACCTCGTCCGCGCTCCAGCCGAACATCTCGACGAACGAATCGCTCGCGGAGGTGAGCCGGCCATCGAGGTCCATCGTGGCGAGGCCGGGACGGAGCGAGCGGTTGATCGCCTCACGAAAACGGCGTTGGGCGCGGAGCTCATCGTCGACCGCGCGGCGCTCGGTGACGTCGCGCGCAGTGAGGGCGACGCCGATCGTTTCGCCTCCGCCGTCGCGCATCGGTGAGAGCAGTTGCTCGAACGTGCGCGCGCCGGTGGCGGCGGGGATGGTCAGCTCGCGCGATTCGTCGAGATCGAACGGCAATCCGAGCTCGTTCCATCGACGGCCGATGATGGAGGCGGAGGTGAGGCCGGCCAGTTGGGCGGCCGTTTCGTTCGCGTACGCGATCGTGCCGTCGCGCAGCACGACGTACAGGAGATCGGCACTCGCTTCCCCCACCGCGCGCAACGCGAGCGAGGCGTCGAACGGCAGGTGAGTCATTTGCGCCGCTCGATCGTTTGCAGCGCCCGGCGCATCGTTTCGCGCGACAGGTCGCCTTTGTAGACGACGGCCGCGGCCCGGGTCAGGAGGCGCGCGCGCTCGGGTTCGTCGAGTTTCCGGGAGGTGACGATGACGACCGGCAATTCGCTGGTCTCGACGGTCTCGCGGATTTTGTGCAACACCTCCTCGCCGGGCGCGTCGGGGAGGATGAGATCGAGGAGGACGAGGTCGGGACGGCTTTCGCGCAGGAGACGGAAGGCTTCGTCACTGCTTTCGGCTTCGGTGACTTCGGCCGGCTCGAGAAAGGCGCGCATGACGTAGCGCGCGCGGAGGTCGTCGTCGACGATGAGGACTTTCGCGACCGGTGCCACGATCCCTGCCAGGCCGGAGACGGTGCCGACGAACTGCTCGATGTCGAACGGTTTCCGCAGCACCGCCTTGACGACGCTGGGATCGAGCGCGTCGGTGATCGGGGTGCCGGCGGCGGTGCAGACGATGACGGGGATGCGGCGGTTGGTCTCGCGCAGGTGAGCGATGACCGAGTGGCCGTCGACGCCGGGCATCATGAGGTCGAGGGTGATGGCGGAGTAGTCGCGATCCCGAAGGAGCGCGATGGCCCTGGCGCCGTCGGACGCGAGCTCGACGCTGTAGCCATAACGCGCCAGCAGCGCCTTGACGAGGAGCTGCGTCGGGAGGTCGTCGTCGACGACGAGAATCGGTTTGAGATTGTCCACGCGGGCTCGCTAACCGGCCCGTGACCATGGCACACAAAAGGTTGCGGTGACAAGGTCATGTGCTTGGGGGCGCGGAGGCGTCGGAGTTCCTCGGAGTTCCTCGGTTCCTCGGTTCCTCGGTTCCTCGGTGCCTCGGTTGGTTTGCGCGGGAGGAGATGAACGCAGAACGCAGAACGCAGAATGAAGAATTTAGAAAAACCGTAGATGCAGGCACCGATCGGCGGAGCCGTGCTCCATTTCTCAATTCTTCATTCTGCGTTCTGCGTTCGGGGTTGTGACGCACCGCGGAGCTGCGAACGTCCGTCTCACCCGAGGAACCGAGGAACCGAGGAACTCCGAGGAACTCCGAGGCACCAAAACCTACCGTCTCCCGCCTTCGCGCTCGGCCACCGTTTGCGCGTGTGTCTCCTCGGCGCGGCGGCGGAGCTCTTCGAGTTTGGTCAGGACGTCGGCGGTTTCGGCGTTGCGGGTGGCGGTTTCATCGGCGCACTGCTCGAGGTCTCGCCTCTGCCTCCGCAGCATGTCCGTGATTGCCTCGAGCTCGTCCATCGGCAGGTCATGAAAGTGCGAAGAATGTGCCGTATTTTGACGGAAAATCGCGATTGCGATTGCGGTTCCGTGACGGCCGTTCCTTGCGCTCAGGTCACGCCGCGGGCGGCGATTGCCGGACCAGCGACGAGCCTTCCGCGGTCGGCTGACGCAACCCCGCCACGGCGTGGACGCGGCCGCGCAGCTCGTCCAGGTCGAACGGCTTTCGCAGCACGGGGAGGCGGTCGACCAGCGACGCCTCGTGCATTGCGGCGGCGGTGATGACGATGACGCGCGAGAGAGCGTCGTCGCCGCGATCGCCGAGGAGCCGGATGACGTCGCCTCCGCTGAGGTTCGGCATCATCAGGTCGAGGAGCACGACGTCGTAGTGGCGTGCATTGAGGCGGCGCATCGCTTCGGCGCCGTCGCCGACGCATTCGACGTCAAAACCTTCGCGTGTGAGGATCGTGCTGAGGAGTGTCTGAATACCGCGGTCGTCTTCGGCGACGAGTATGTTGAACATGGGTCGAGGAATCACGCCCACCCTCCCGTAAAACCGGTCGCAGCGGGTGCAATTCGCATGCGAGCAACGTCGCAGCCGCTCTCGGCAGCGGCGTTGCAGTAGGGAATGGCAGATGACTGACACTCCCGCCGCGACCGCGCCTGCAATGGAAGTTCTGGTCGTCGAAGACGATGCCGCGATCCGGCGCCTGCTCGCCGTCACGTTCAAACACGAGGGGATGACCGTGACCACCGCGCGCGACGGCCTGGAAGCGATCGACGCGCTGAAAGAGCACCGCTTCCGCGTGCTCGTGCTCGACCTGATGATGCCGCGCATGAGCGGCTGGGACGTCATCAACTGGCTGAAGGAAGGCCGCGGCCAGAAACCGCAATCCGTGATCGTCGTCAGCGCCACGAACCGCGACGTCATCCGCCAGCTCGAGCCCGCCGTCGTCAACGCCATCGTCTTCAAACCGTTCG
>DASVRB010000108.1:0-4318 GCA_036388835.1 Thermoanaerobaculia bacterium
CCCTCTGGTTAAAAGCCAGGTGCTCTACCACTGAGCTACGGGCCCGCAACTTCAACGAACGGTGCGAGCGGTGTCGCTCGCGGGTGGTCAACATAGTGACGACGTCACGTCGTGTCAACCGAGATCTGCTGAACGCGAGCACTACCTCGCGCATTTCATCAGGGGCGAAGAAAGCGGCCGTCCTCCCGCTGACGGAAAACCTCCCGCGTTTTCGAATCGACACGCCACCGTCCGAGCATCCGCGATCCCCCTCCGGCCATGCAGCCATCCCACACCGAGAAGGTGTAGCCGACGTTGCGGTAGCCGTGGCTGCGCACCTGCACGCAATCGCCGCTCACCCCGTTGTAGTAGTTGCTCGACGAGATGAAGCCGCGCAGCGTCGCCGCGGCCTGCGCATCGCTGATCTCCCCTGATGGAGTCTGCGATGCCTGCTGCGGCGGCGGCGAGGCGGGCGGCGGCGTTACCCGCGGCTGCGGCTGTGGCTGCGTTCGTTGCGGCGGAGGTGTGGTGCGGCGGGCCGGCGGCTGCGGGGTCGGAGCCGGGGTCGCACGGACCGGCGCACGCGACGGAGCGGGGGTGCTGGTGACCGGCGTCCGCTGCACCGGCTCTTCGACGACACGCGGCTGCTCGGCGGACCCGGGAGGCGGTGTGCCCTGCATCGGCGGCGTGTCACCTGCAGCCGGCGGTGCGCCGACGCCGCCGGGCATCGTGCCGCCGAGGGTCGTGGTCTGCACCTGGGCGGTCGTGTCGGTCGTCATCGGCTCGCCGGCGCCGGGGACTTCGATGACCGTGCCGGTGATCGGCTCGTTCCGCGCGGTGGTGGTTCCTTCAGCGATGGTCTCGGTGGCCGGTGCATCTCCACTCGCAGCCTCGTCGCGTCCACCGAACGGCAAACCGGCGAGCAGCAGCCAGGCGATGACAACCAATCCAACGATGACGAGCGGCACGATCCACCAGGTGCTCCGCTTGGCAGGCTGAATGGGCGTGTGCGCCATGGATCCAGCCGCTGGCGTGCGATACGACGACGGCGTCGAGGTTGCCGTCGCAGGTGCAGCCGCCGCGGGCGGTGCGGTCCTCGGCGTCGCAGCCGGACGCGGAGGCGCTGACAGCGGCGGCGCGGATTGGGTAATCGTAGGCGGCGGCGGAATGACAGGTGCTTCAGGCGTCGAAGCGGTGTGCGCCGTCTGGGCGTGCTCGGCGACAGGGGTTCCGCACTTGGGACAGAAACGAGCACCGGGCAGCAACTGGGCGCCGCATTTTGTACAGAAGCTCATGCCCCCTGCTAACGCGAAAACCATACCCGAAGGACAGGGGACGACGGGGGCGCCTCCGGCGGGCCGGCATGGCCGGCGGCATTGGTTGCCCAAGGCTGTCCGCGCGCGTGTCGCCGTCGGCGCGCTGTACGCGATCGCACGTATCGCCGGCCGTGTCGGCCCGCCTGTGGCGCTTCGTCGAAGCGGGGCGTCCTCGTGACGCGCTGACGACCGCAGCGCCTCCGGCGGACCGGCTGGCCGGCAGCATCACCGCTCGTCCAAGGAACAACGGCCTCACTCGCGATCCACGCCGTCCGCTGCGCAGACAAGTGCCGCCGGCCACGCCGGCCCGCCGGAGGCGCCCCCGTCGTCCTCCCACGAACGATTACGACATACGATGCGCGCGATGAACGACGCTGCGGAAACTTACGTGCGGCTCGTGCTTGCGCTCGGCGAGCACGACCGTGATTACGTCGATGCCTATTACGGACCCGCCGCGTGGCGCGACGAAGTCGTGACTGCGCGACACACCCTCCCGCAGATCCGCGATGCAGCGGCCGCACTGGCTGACACCCTCGCGGCGATCGCGCGGCCGGCGGACGAAATCGAGTCGCTGCGGCTCGAGTACCTCCGCCGCCAGAACGAGTCGCTGATCGCGCGCGCCGACATGCTGCAGGGACGGCAGTTCACGTTCGATGAAGAGTCGCGCGCTCTCTACGACGCGGTGGCGCCGACGCACGGCGAGGACTACTTCCGCGCGCTCAACGCGGCCATCGAAGAAGAGCTGCCGGGCAGCGGCTCACTGACCGAACGCGTGGAGTCGTTCCGCATGCAGTTCGCCATTCCGCGCGAAAAACTCGACGACGTCTTCAGCGCCGCGATCGATGTCTGCCGCGCCCGCACGATGGATCACATCGCGCTACCGCTCGGCGAGTCGTTCACGGTGGAGTACGTGACGAACAAATCGTGGTCGGGCTACAACTGGTACCAGGGCGATTTCCGCAGTCTGATTCAGGTGAATACGGACCTGCCGATCTTCATCGATCGCGCGATCGATCTGGCCTGCCATGAGGGTTATCCAGGCCATCACGTCTACAACACGCTGCTGGAAAAGACGCTGGTGCGCGACCGCAACTGGCCGGAGTTTTCGGTGTACGCGCTCTTCTCGGCGCAGTCGCTCATTGCTGAAGGGAGCGCGAATTACGGGATCGAGGTGGCGTTCCCGCCCGGCGAGCGCATCGCCTTCGAACGCGAGACGCTGTTCCCGCTCGCAGGTCTCGACGCGTCGCGCGCGGAGCAGTATTACCGCGTGCACGATCTGGTCTCGCGCAGTGCCTACTCGGGCAATGAGGCGGCGCGCCGCTATCTCGACGGCACGTTCAGCTCGGAACAAGCGGTGGAATGGCTGACGACGTACGCATTGATGGATCCCGCCCGCGCCCGCCAACGGATCAAGTTCTTCGATCAGTACCGGAGCTACGTGATCAATTACAACCTGGGCAAGGATCTGGTCCGCTCATACGTGGAACGCCACTGCGGCGGCGACGCTGAGTCGCGCTGGAACGTGTTTGCCTCGCTGTTGTCGTCTCCGCGTTTGCCTTCCGGACTGGTGTAGGAGACGACCGGGGGCGCCTCCGGCGGGCCGGCGTGGCCGGCGGCACTTGGTTGCGCAGCGGACGGCGTTCGTCGCGAGTGAGGCCGTTGTTCCTTGGACGAGCGGTGTTGCTGCCGGCCATCCGGTCCGCTGGAGGCGCTGCCGGTCGTCATCTGCGCGCAGGCTGACGCAAGAGCGACGAAGCGCCTTAGGCGGGCCAGCACGGCCGGCGTACGTGCGATCGCGTAAACCGCGCCGAGCGCGACGTGCGCGCGGCCAGCCTGAGGCAACCAATGCCGCCGGCCATGCCGGCCCGCCGGAGGCGCCCCCGTCGTCCCCTAGCCCAACTCCGCAACCGCGGCACGAATGTCGGAGAGGGCCATGGCGACGCGATCCTTGTGCGTGCGATGCGAGACGATCGCGATGCGGATCACGAACTTGCCGTCGACAGTCGTCGGGGTCAGCATCACCCGCTGCTTTGCGTTGATCCGGGCGAGCAGTTCGCGGTTCAGCGCGTCGAGGTCCGCGCCTTCGCGGATTAGACGGAACGCCGTGATCGTCAATTGCGGCTCCGCCACGATCTCGATGCCGTCGATTTTGCGCAGCTCGTCGACCGCGTACGTGATCAGATCGAGCTTCTCGTCGAGCTGCTCGCGGAATGGCTCGATGCCGAAGAGCTTCAGCGGCAGCCAGACGCGCAGACCGCGGAAATCGCGCGAGAGCTCCGGCGAAATCTCGCAGAAATCGACCAGTTCCCCCTCCTCCTGCATCGCCGGCAGATAGTCCGCGTGCAGCGAATGCGCGCGTTGCAGTGAACGCGCGTCGCGCACCAGCACCGCGCCGGTGCCGAACGGCAGGAAGAGCGTTTTGTGTGGATCGAGGATCAGCGAGTCCGCCTGCTCGATGCCGCGCATCGCCGCGCGGCCGCGCGCAGTGAGCATGAAGAGTGCGCCGTACGCGCCGTCGACGTGAAACCAGAGCTTCTGCTCGCGCGCGATGCGCGCCAGCGCTTCCAGATCGTCCACCGCACCCGTGCCGGTCGTGCCGGCACTTCCGGCGATCAGGAACGGCGTCCATCCTTCCGCGCGATCGCGAGCGATCGCATCTTCCAAGGCGTCGATGCGGATGCGGAACTGCGCGTCGACCGGCAGCTCGCGGATGTTCGCGTACGGGAAGCCGGCCAGGTTCGCCGCCTTCTGAAACGAGTGATGAATCTGCGCCGAGCAGTACAACGTGCCGCGCAGAAAATCGTCCGGCAGCATCGCCTTGCGCGCCGTGACGAGGGCGGTGAAATTCGCCAGCGATCCGCCACTCGTCAGCACACCGCCCGAGCCGTGAGGGAGGCCGATGATCTCGCAGAACCAGCGGACTACATTCGATTCGAGTTGCACCAGCGCCGGCGCCGCCGCACAGACGCCGACATAACGATTCACCGCATCGGCAATCAGGTCAGCGACCGCCGAGTGAAACA
>DASVRB010000109.1:0-2874 GCA_036388835.1 Thermoanaerobaculia bacterium
CCGGCAGCGGCATCGGCATCCCCAGCAACGTCGTCACGAACGACGCGCTCGCGCGAATCATGGACACGACGGATGAATGGATCCGGACGCGCAGCGGGGTCGAGCAGCGGCGTTACGTCGACGCGGCTCAGGGCTCGTCGGACCTCGGCATGATGGCGGCCGAAGGAGCGCTGCGCGCGGCCGGCAGAACGAAAGACGACATCGACGCGATCATCTTCGCCACCATGACCCCCGATCATTTCTTTCCGGGGAACGGGCCGGTCGTGCAGGCGAAGATGAGGTTCGCGGAATCGACCGCCACGTTCGACATCCGCCAGCAGTGCTCCGGTTTTCTTTACGGACTCGATCTCGCCGACTCGCTCGTGCGCAGCGGCAAATACAAACGCGTGCTGCTCATCGGCGCCGACGTGCACACGCCGTTCATGCCGTGGCACAACAACTGGGACGCGACGCTCGGCCGCTCGACGCGCGAAACGACGACGGAGGAATACGCCGAGAACACGAAGACTCGCGATCGCACCGTGCTGTTCGGCGATGGCGCAGGCGCGGTGGTCGTTGAAGCCGCCCCAGAGGGTGAAGAGCGCGGACTCCTCGCGGCCAAACTCTTCACGAACGGCTCGAACATCGAGGCGCTGTTCGTTCCCGGTGTCGGCTTCCGCCGCCGCCCGTACGTCGACGCGGCGCAGGTGGAGAAGAGCGAATACATCCCGGTGATGGAAGGTCGCGAGGTGTTCAAGCAGGCGGTCTCGAAAATGCCGGAAGCGGTGCGGGAAGTCTGCGCAACCGCCGGCATCGCACCCGCCGACATCGATCTCCTCCTCATCCATCAGGCGAACCTGCGCATCGTCGAAGCGGTCGCGAAACAGCTCGGCCTCCCTGCCGAAAAAGTGCCGCACAACATCGAGCGTTACGGCAACACGACCGCCGGCACGCTGCCGATCCTGTTTCACGAATGCGTGGAGGACGGCCGCATCAAGCCGGGCATGCTGATTTGCTTCACCGCCCTCGGCTCGGGCCTGCACTGGGGGGCGGCGCTGTATCGCGTGTAGGAGCACGACGGGGGCGCCTCCGGCGGCCGGCGCGGCCTCGTGCGAGATATGAACTCCGCTGCGCTCCGGGCCCAAGTTCCCGTCATCCTGAGCTTTAGCGAAGGATCTCAAAACGCGAAGACCGGCGCCCGTGGCTGCGGTCGTCGTCGCCGAGATCCTTCGCTAAAGCTCAGGATGACGGAGAGGGGAGCGTGAGCGTGAGACGATCCGTGTCCATGAGAGTCGCCGCTTTCTTCGTTGCGCTTTTCGCTGCCGCTTCCGCATCCACACAGACACTTCCGTTTCTGACCGACAAAGAAATCGCCGCGATCGCCAGCGAGGTCTCAGGCGAGACCGCGAAACGGACGGTCGAAGGACTATCGCGGCAGCACCGGATGCGCGGCTCGCGGGGATTTCGCGCGGCGGCCGATCAGATCGTCGCGGACCTGAAGCGCTTCGGACTCGAAGACGCACACATCGAGTCGCTGCCCGCCGACGGCAAGATCTTCTACGGCACGCAGCGCTCCCGCCCCGCGTGGAACGCCGACTTTGCGGAGCTGTGGGAGCTCGACGCGAACGGCGAGCGCGTCACGCGCATCGCGAGCTGGGAAGCGACGCCGATCGCGCTCGCGCAGGACAGCGTCAGCGGCGAGGCAAACACGACCCTCGTCGATGTCGGCAGCGGCACGCGCGCCGAGGATTACGGAGATGTGAAAGGAAAACTCGTGCTGACCTCGTCGCAGCCGGGGGCCGTTGCATCGCTCGCCATCGGCCGCTTCGGCGCGGCCGGCATCATCAGCTACGCGCAGAACCAGCGCACCGGCTGGTACGGCGAAGACGAAACGCTCGTGCGGTGGGGGCATCTCGACACGTTCGCGCCGGAGAACGAGCGGACGTTCGCGTTCATGGTCTCGCTGCAGACCGCGCGCGCATTGCAGGCGCGGCTCGCGTCCGGCGAGAGCGTACGGCTGCATGCGATCGTGCGTGCGGGACAGGAGCCGGGCGCGTACGACCTCGCCACCGCGATCATTCCGGGCAGCGACCTGCGCGACGAGGAGATCGTCTTCAGTTGCCACCTCGACCATCCGCGGCCCGGTGCGAACGATAACGCGAGCGGCTGCGCCACGATCCTCGAAGTCGCACGGACGCTGTCGAAACTCATCGCCGACAAACGGATCGCACCGCCGCGCCGGACGCTGCGCTTCGTCTGGCCGCCGGAGATCGAAGGAACGCTCGCGCTGCTCAACGGACGCCCGCAGATCGCTGAGCGCATCAAAGCGGCCATCCATCTCGACATGGTCGGCGGCGGCCCGGAAACCAAGGCGATCTTTCACGTCACGCGCGGCCCGGCCTCGCAACCGTCGTTCATCTACGACGTCGCGCAATCGGTCGGCATGCTGGTGAATGACGAGACCGCGCAATTCGCGATGACCGGCAGCGCGCGCTGGCCTCTCCTCGCGAGCGACGGCAGCAAAGATCCACTCCGCGCCGCGTTCGTGCCGCTCACCCTCGGCAGCGATCATCAGGTCTACAGCGACAGCTCGTTCGGCATCCCGGCCATCTACATGAACGACTGGCCCGACCGCTACATCCACACGAACAAAGACGTGCCGGCGAACATCGACTCGACGAAGCTCGAGCGCGTCGCGTTCATCGCCGCCGCCAGCGGATACGCGCTCGCGACGATCACGCAGGACGACGCACCAGCGCTGCACGAAATGCTCGACGCGTTCGCGCTGGAGCGCCGCGCCACCGCGATGCGCAGCAAAACCTTGCCGTTCGCGGAGTGGTACGAATCGGAGATGAAGGCGTCGGTGCGCCGCTTTTTCGGCGCGACGGACAAGCG
>DASVRB010000110.1:0-10554 GCA_036388835.1 Thermoanaerobaculia bacterium
GACCTCATCCGCAACCACGTAATCGCGCATGCGCCGCAGTCAATTGCCGGGCGGGTGAGGGGGGAGCGGAGTGGCTGAGCAGGTTGATTGCCGGGTAGCGTTGCTTCCGATCAAGCCCAAATATGTGCGTTCGATTCTCGACGGCGAAAAAACCGTCGAGTTCCGCCGAAAAACTTTTTCATCGCGCGTTGATTACGTTGTTATCTACGCGAGCAGTCCCGTGAAGAAAGTCGTTGGTTACTTTCGCGTGGGCGCGGTCACTCGCCACTCTCCCGACACGATCTGGCAAGAGTACGCCGATTGCGGTGGAATCTCGGAGGTAGAGTTCCGAACGTACTATTCCGGCGCACCTGAGGCGGTCGCAATCGAAGTCGGCGAGTTGTTCATTCTCGCCAGGCCGATGAGCCTGTGCGAGCTTTCCGTTCCGCCTCGGGCGCCGCAGAACTTCCGTTACGTCGAGTCATCAGTTCTCGCGCGGCTCGGGCATCTGCAGCGCCAGTGAGCGCGGGCTAAAGGCGCTCCACCACAAGCGACAGGCCCATACCGCCGCTGATGCAGAGCGTCGCCAGGCCGTACTTTTTGTTGCGCGTCTGCAGCGCGTGCAGGAGCGTGGTGGTGATGCGCGCGCCGGTCGCGCCGATCGGGTGGCCGAGTGAGATCGCGCCGCCGTGCACATTCAGTTTTGCGGAGTCGAGATTCATCTCGCGATCGCAGGCGATGACCTGCGCGGCGAACGCTTCGTTGAGCTCGATGAGGTCGATGTCATCCAGCGAGAGCGACAGCTCGTCGAGCAGTTTCTTCGTTGCGGGGACAGGGCCGATGCCCATGACGCGCGGATCGACGCCGGCCTGCGCGTAGCCGACGATGCGCGCCATCGGCGTCAATGAATGTTGTGCGATCGCGGCCGCGCTCGCGACCAGCATGCTCGCCGCTCCGTCCGTCACGCCCGACGAATTGCCGGCGTGCACCGTTCCCTGTTTGCGGAAGACCGGCGGGAGCTTCGCCATGCTGCCGAGGTCCGCATCGAAGCGCGGATGCTCGTCCTTGTCGATGACGGTCTCCCCTTTTCGCCCCGCCACACGCACCGGCACGATCTCGTCGGCGAAGCGATTCTCTTCGTACGCGCGGCCCGCTTTTGCCTGCGATTCCACCGCGAAACGGTCCTGCTCGTCGCGCGTGATCTCGTAGCGGTCGGCCAGCGTTTCCGCGGTCGAGCCCATCATCTCGTCCGCGAGCGGGCACATGAAGCCGTCGCGCACCATGCCGTCGATGATCTCGTCGTTGCCCATCCGGTAGCCCCACCGCGCACGCGGCAGCAGGTACGGCGTGTTCGACATCGACTCCGTCCCGCCGGCGAGCACGACGTTCGAGTGGCCGAGGCGGATCTGATCGGCCGCGTTCATGATCGCGCGCAGTCCCGAGCCGCAGGCCTGATTGACCGTGTACGCCGGCACCTCGTGGCGCAGTCCCGATTTGATTGCGACCTGCCTCGCCGCGTTGGGCCCGACGCCCGCCTGCCGCGCGTTTCCGAAGATGACTTCGTCGATCGCGGCCGGATCGATGCCGCTGCGCGCGACCGTCGCCTTCGCGCTTTCCGTTCCGAGCTGCGGCGCCGTCAGCGACGCCAGGCCGCCGCCGAATTTACCGATCGGCGTGCGAACGGCGGCGATGAGAAAAATGTCTTCTTTGAGTTTCGGCATAAGTGTGTGGAGAGGCGTTACGCGATCCGTCCTTCGAGGAGCGAGATCACCATTTCTTCATACGTCGTGACCGCGGCCAGCAGATCCTTCTTCGCGATCTTTTCGTTCACGCCGTGTGCGTCGAGGATCGAGCCGGGCCCGAACAGCAGCGGTTTTCCGAGATTGCCGAGCCACGGGACGTCGGTGTTGAACGACACCACGGCGGACGGCTGTCCTTCCGGAACAATCATCAGTTGCGGCAGATTGCTGCGCGTCGCGATGATGCGGCCGTTGTGCTTCGCGATCAGCTCGGCGAGGCGCCTCTCAATCTCGTCCGGCGTCGTCACCACGCGGAACATCAGCTCGCATTCTGCTTCCGGCGAGATGATGTTCGGGCGCTGCCCGCCGCGCACCACGCCGACGTTCACGGTCGTGCGGCCCAGCACCTCGTGCTCGCCCCACTCGTGCGCGTTGATCTCCGATATCGCCGTGACCATCCGATCGATCGCCGATTCGCCGAGGTGCGGGTAAGCCGAATGCGCGGCCACCCCTTCGAAGCGGAGCGTGCAGGTGAGCGCCCCTTTCGACGCCCGCGCGAACATCGACTCCGTCGGCTCGCCGACCACCACGAACTCCGAGCCGAGGTTCGCGAATTCGACGTTCGCCGCTTTCGCGCCGATCGAGTCCGTCTCCTCCCCGACCACGAAAAGGAACGCGAACTGATCGATGCCGCGCCCCTTCAGACGCTCTCCCGCCGCCAGCATCGCCGCGATGATCCCTTTCGTGTCGCACGCGCCGCGTCCATACACGAACTCGTCATCCACGGAAGACGCGAACCACGGCGGGACCGTGTCGATGTGCGAATTCATCACCACCCGCGGCCTGCCGCCGGCGAGCGCGAGCAGATTGAAGCGCGTCGGCGTCACCACATGCCGGCGCGTCTCGAATCCGAGCTCGGCCAGCATCCGCTCCAGCACCTCGCCCACCGCGAATTCACTCTCGGTGGGTGACGGCACGTCGATGAGCTCGCGTGCAAGCGCAATCGGGTCGACAGGCATCGGCGCGGATTCTAGTGGAGCGGCGGGCTTCAGCCCGCCGAATCATCGCGACAACGTCGGCGGGCTAAAGCCCGCCGCTCCACACGCCCGTTCTCGCCTCAGGACGTTCCGTCCACCGCAGAGGGCAAACTACAGAAACGAAATACCTTATGCACGCGCGGCCGTTTCCGATGCCGTGCGCAGCCTTCTCGCTCTCTCGCTTTTTGTGATCGCTTCCGCCGCGAGCGGAGCGGTGACGTTCATCGCGCCGCTCGAAGGCTCGCAGCCGGTTGGACCATCGGCGATCGAGGTGACGAGCGACGCCGCGAAGATCGATCGGGTCGAGTTTCTCGTCGACGGCGTGCTCGCGGGAGTGGCGCGTCAGCAGCCGTACCGGATCGGCTTCGACTTTGGGACTTCGCTCGCGCAGCGCGTGGTCACCGCGAAAGTGTGGAGCGACGGATTCCGCACGACCGAAACCGCGAGCGTCACCACCGCGCGGCTCACCGCGAATGACGTCCTCGACGTCGATCTCGTCGAAGTGCCGCTGCGCGTCCGCTCCACGAAAACACTGCAGGCCGCCGATCTGCGCGTCCGCGAGAACGGCATCGTGCAGCAGGTCCGCGACGTGAAGCGGGAGCGCCCCGCCGCGCACTTTGCGTTCATCGTCGACCGTTCACTTTCGATGAACGAAGGGAAGCTCGAGGCGGCGCTGCGCGCGGTCCACACGGAGATGCGTCAACTGCGCGACGGCGACACGGCGTCGCTGGTGGTCTTCAATCACAACGTCGCGAAGCCGCGCCCGATCGCCCGCGGCGCCTCGCTGCACGACGCAACGCTCACCCCCTCGGGCGGCACGTCTCTGCGCGATGCACTCGCCTCGGTCGCCTCGAAAGAACGGACGTATGCGATCGTGATCACCGACGGCGGCGATCGCAACAGCGTGCTTTCTGATGAAGAGGCGCTGCGCAAAATCAGCGGCACCCGCACCATCGTCAACGCCATCGTCCTCGGCGCATCACACGCGCGCTTCCTCGATCGCGCTGCCTCGAACACCGGCGGCAGCGTCGTCGCCGCATCGAGCGCAACGGTCGGCGAAACACTGTCGCGGCTTCTGGCCGACATCAACAGCCGCTACCTCGTCATTTATCAAAGCAAAGGGACGAAGCGCGGATGGCGCACCGTCGACGTGAAACCGCTGCGCCGCGGCGTCGAGATCGTCAGCGCGCGCAAGGGGTATTTCGCGGAATGAGACGTCTGCTCGTCTCGCTGCTGCTCGCGCTGCCGCTCGCGGCGCAGTCGCGTCTCGCGTCCGATTTCGAGATCGCGCAGATGGAGAAGCAGCTCGCGAATTCGCGCGATTTCGAGTCGCAACTCTCCGGCCGCCTGAACCTCGGCGACGTCCGCGCGGCGCGCAATGAGCTCTCGCTCGCTCGCGCCGAGTACGCGCGAGCGTTTGATTTGGCGGAGCGCGAGCGAGTCGCCGCGCGCGTGCAATCGAGCATGACCCGCTACGCGAATGCGACCTCGTACGCCGCGCTGGCGCAGGCGAAACTCGGCCGCGACGCGAAGGCGTTCACGTTGCTCGAAGAAGCGGCGCGCTACGTCAGCGACGACGCGGAAGCATGGAACCTCTACGCCTCGGCGATGCGCATCCTGCGGCATCCGCGCAAAGCGATCAGCGCCGCGCGCAACGCCGTCGCCATCGCCGCGCGCGCGGAAGATCGGCTCGATCTGGCGGTCTATCAACACGCGCTTGCAACCGCGCTCATCGAAGCCGAGGAGCTGCAGGAAGCGGAGACGCTGCTCGTCACCGTGACCGAATCGCTGCGCTCCAAAGGCTTCGAATCGCTGCAGCGCGAAGTCGCGCGGGCGGAGTCGTTCGAGATTTACAGCTCCGCGCGTGGTGACGTCGCGGCGTACGTCTCGCTGCTGAACCGCGCGCAGTTGCGGCTCGCATCGCTGTACGAGCGGCGCGGCGCCACCGATCATGCGCGCAGCGAATACGAGCGCGTCCTCGCCGGCCGCAGCGACGACGTCGTCGCGCTGAACGCACTCGCGCGGCTCGCGCGCAACGACGCGGAGCGCGAGCGCTACTACGCCGAAGCGTTCGAAGCGAATCCGTTCTCGCCGGCGCTCGTGCGCGAGTACCAGCGCCAGTTGCGCGACCGCGCGCCGAACGTCGACGCATCGACCACCGGCGGCGCGATGCGCAAAGCGCTCGTGCAGCTCGCACGTGGTGAAACGCGCGCCGCGCGTGCATCGCTCGACGCGTTGCTGACGCGCTTCCCCGAAAACGAAACGTTGCGCATGTTGCGGCGCGAGGCGGAGAACACGGCGCCCATCGCGATCCCCTCGTCCACACCGACCGCCGCCGAACTGCGCACGCTGCTCGCCGAATTCGAGCGCCTCACGCCCGAACAGCGCATCGCGCTCGAGCAAGCCACCTACAGCAGCGTCGTGCAGTTCAGCGGCGACACGTTCGAGAGCGGTGCAATCGAAGGAGTGCCGTTCCGCTTCTCGTCCGCGGTGCAGTTCCAGGGGACGTTCGACATCGCTCGCCCGCTCCGCCTCACCTACCGCATCCTCGGCGCCACCCGCTCCGGCGACCGCGATGCGCTGCTGCTCGAGCCGATCCGGCTGGAGGCGACGCCGTGAGCGCGTGCGTTCGTTTGAAGAGAACGCTCGCGGCGATGTTCATCGCGGTGCCGCTCTCCGCACAACTCCTCACCTCCACGGAGAGAGGCGTCGTCGTCGCAACCGCGAACCAGCTTCGGCTCAACAACGGCTGGAGCGCGGACGGCGTCGAGAATCCGACCGCCATCGCTTCATCGGAAACGCAGGTCGCGGTGCTCGACGCGCTCAACAACGAGGCGGTGATTGCCGACCTCGGGTCGGGACGCACGACGCGCATCGACACCGCGGAGACTCCGATCGCGGCGGCGTTCGTCGGCCGCGAGCTCTACATCCTGGCCCGCGACGCGCGCGTCCTGCAGCACGGAAGTACGCGCATCCCGCTCTCCGCCGATCCGGCATTCCTCCGCACGCACAACCGCCGCCTCTACGTCTACTCGCGCGCCACCGGCACGATCGAAGAGATCGAGCACGATCGCGTGACACGGCGGCTGACGTTGCAGCCGTTTGCATCCGATTTCGAGATCAGCGGCTCGACGGCGTATCTCACCTACCCGCGCGAGGCGCGCATCAGGACAGCGGACCTCGGCACGATGAAGTCCAGTGGCGAGCTCGCGGTCGGAGCCGTTCCTGTCGACCTCGCCTTCGCCGGCGGCGGCACCGCGTTGACGGCGCGCATCCTCGCGGTGGCCGATCCATCCGCAAAAAGAGTCTGGCTGGCCGAGGCGACGCAGTCGATGACGGAGGCGGTCGCGCGAGGAGTGTTGCGCGGCTTCCTCGGATTGGGATTGTTCGGTAATCGCGCCTCGCAGTTCCCGACCGGCGTCGACCGCGTCGAGACGCGCGGAAAGCACTGGATCGCCTACGACTCCTCGACCGGAACGCTCTACCGCTTCACCAGCAAGTCGAGCTCCGTCATCGCGAAAGGAGTCGCCCCCGGCGCGTACGCCCTCACCGGCGACGGCGTAGCGTGGTGGAGCGGTACGTCCGTTGCAGAAACGCGCTTTTGATGAGCGAAAGAAAGCCTTGCACGCGCTGCTCGCGCGCAATCGACGAGTGGGCGAAGATCTGCCCGTTCTGCAATTGGGATCAGACCCAGCCCGTCCCGGCCGTCGAGCCGCCCAAGCCTGCCGCGGTCACGAACTACCGGCCGCCGGAAGAGTTCGATCTCAAAAAGAAAGCAATGTATGCGGGCGTCGGCGTTCTGGCGCTGATCGCCGCGTTCGGCGTCGGCGTCCTCATCAACCAGGACGGTGCACCGGACAAGGCGCCTCTCACCGTCGAAGAGCAGCAAGAGCAGGAAGCGGCGCAGAAAGCGGCCGGCCCGGTCAGGCGCGCCGACACGCCGCTCGTCCCGACGAATGAAGCCGGCGGCATCGAGCAGCCGGTCACCAGCGCGCCGGTCGCGGCGCAGCCGGGCATGGCGCCGAACGACTACCAGCGCACCGACGCAACCGCGGTTTCGTCCACTGAATACGCTGAGATCGCGAAACGCGCGCGCGCTGAAAAAGAGCGCCTCGCGGGGGTCGTCGATCCTCGTTCGCTGACCGGACCGGCGTACGCGCAGCAGCAGACCGCGCCCCGTCCGCGCCGCGTGCCGCCGATCCAGAACGCGCAGCGGACCCCTCCGCCCACGCCGATGCCTGGAGCCGAGCCGGCGCAGGCGCCGCCGCAAGCACCCGTCGCGCAGCGCGCCGAGGGTGGACGCACGCGTCCCGTGCCTGAGTACCAGCCGCTGCCTCGCATGAATGCCCGCGGATCGGCGCGCCTCAATCTGATGATCGGTGCGGACGGCCGCGTGCAGCGGGTCAGCATCGAGCGTCCCGTTGCCGGCGCGACCGGCCAGCTCGTCGCCGCCGTGCAGAAGTGGCGCTTCAAACCGGCCACCGAAAACGGCCAGCCTGTCGCCGCGCAGTACACCGTGGAGATATCGTTCGACCGATGAGCAGTCGCAGTACTTGCGCCGCATGCAGCCGCACGATCGACGAATGGGCGAAGGTTTGCCCGTATTGCGGTGCGAATCCGCAGACCGGCGAGCGAATCGACACGCAGACGCTCCTGCAGGAGATCTTCAAGCCGCGTGAAGTGACGACGTCGGCCAGCGTCCTCGAATACGCGCGCCAGCGTCAGGGCGCGGTCATCGGCGGCGCCGCGTTCGTGATCTTCCTGATCATCGCCGGCCTCCATCAGTTCGCGACGATGCGCAACCAGACGGCCGTCACCGACGCGCCGGCCGTGCCGCTCAGCGAGCTCACCGACATGACCAAACGGCCCGACGAGGCCGCACCGCAACCGCTGCCCGAGCTGGCGTTCCAGTACGAAGGCCGCCCGCAGACGATGCGCACGTACATCATCGAGCCCGGCGCGACGACACCGCCTGAAGTCATCGCTGCACAGCAAGCCGAGGCGGCTGAGAAAGCGGCGAAAGCGGCAGCGGCCAAACCGCCTGCTGCGGGCGCGCAGCCCGCGCCGCCTGCTACCGGCACGCAAGCTGCGCCGGTGGCCGGCCGACCTGGCGTCGTGCAGCCGCAGCCGGGAGCTCGACCCGGCGTCGTGCAGCCTGCACGTCCGGCCGGTACGCAGCCTGTTGCACCGCAACCGCAACCTGCTCGTCCTCCGCAGCCGCGATGAGCGTCGGCTTCTGGACTCTCCTGATCGCCATCGCGCTGATCGGCGGGCTCGCCGCGTACATGCTCTCGCAGCGGCCGATCACGAACGTCCAGCAACTGATTCAGCAGCGCCGCTACGAAGACGCGGTGCTCGAAGCGCAGCGCACCGGCGATCATCTTCACCGCGCGGAGGCGCTCAAGCTCCTCGGCCACTTCGATGAAGCGATCGGCGCCTATGAACAATCGAACGATCCATCCGCGCGTGAGGGCATCGCCCTCGCGCTCGCGCACGGCAACCGCGATCTCGACCGCGCGCGCAAGCTGATGGAAACGCAGATCGCGCAGCATCCGCAAATCCAGGAGTTCCAGTCGCTCGCGCTCGCGTACATCCTCCTGCGCGCCGGCGATCGCGAGGCTGCCCTGCGTCTCTACCGCGACAATGTCGAGCTGCTCGAGACGCGATTCCGCGACGACTACACCGACCCTGATCCGCTGCTCAGCGAAACGCTCTTCCTCTTCTCGCAACTGGCCGACGCCAATGGAGAAAACGCGCGAGCGGATTCGCTCGCGCGTCAGGCAGACGCGTGGGGCTGGCGTGCGTGGCGAGGTTAGACCCGCAAACGCGGCGTGCATGTGGAGCGGAGGGCTTTAGCCCGCCGAGTCGTCGCGAGAAGCCGGCGGGCTGAAGCCCGCCGCTCCACGAGCACCAACATCTATCTAGCGTGCGCGCAGCGCGGCCGCGGCCATCCGATGAAACTCCCCCCGAATCCGCTGCATCGCGATCGGCGCGGCGCACGGGTGCACGCGGTTCGTCAGCAACACCAGAATCTGATCGCGGTCGACCCAGACCGACGTTCCGGTGAAGCCCATGTGCCCGTACGAGCTCGGCGACAAACCGGGCCCATTCAACTGCCAGCCGAGTCCGCGGCCGTCCATCACCTCGGCCGTTGACGCGACGGCCAGCTCGCGCGGCACGAGCTCACCGCGCACAAATCCTTGTGCAATCCGGAACACGTCGCGTGCGGTTGCGAACAGGCCCGCGTTGCCGGCGGTGCCTCCGGCGTGAAAAGAGTTCCCGTCGTTCGCGTCGCCCCACATCAACCCATCTCGGAAGCCGGTGAACACCACCGAGCGCGATGCACACATCCCGTACTCGAATCGCTGCCCCCACTCCGTCGCCGCGATGCGCGGCTTCAGTGACGCCGGCGGCCGGAAGAGCGAATCGTGCAGGCCGAGCGGTTCGAAGATGTGCGTGCGCGCCGCCTCGACGTAATCGCCGTACAGCTCCGTCAGCGCGTAATAGAGAAGGACGAAGTTGAGATCGGAGTACTCGACCTGCTCGCCGCGCCCGCGCTCGCGTCCGTCGCGCTCGATCGTCTCGAGATAGTCGCCGAGCGCGTACAGCGGCAACCACGCTTTCAATCCCGACGTGTGCGACAGCAGCTCGCGATACGTGAAGCCGCGGTACTCGTCGTCGAGCTCGATCTTCCCGTCCGCAACCGCGCGCAGCACGAGGATGGTCGTGACGAGGACCTTGGTCGTCGACGCGCAGTCGTAGATCGTGTCGGGCGTCGCTGCGATGCGCAGCGGCACCGCGACGGCGTGACCGAGCGCCCCCTCTTCGCAAATGCCCTCGATCGTGCCGATGGCCCATGACGCGCTCGGGAACGAGCCGAGGTCGCTTTCGCGTTGCAGCAGCTCGCGGATCGACATGGCGGCGGAGTTTACCCGTCGCGGCGCATCGGCGGGCTTTCGCGATCCCTCGGAAGCAACCTGCACAGGAACGGCTGCGCGCCCTCCGTGTCAACGTGTGCTCGGCCCCCGTCCCTGCTACGATCCGCGCGAAATCGGCTTCACCCCCACAAATAAAATGTTTCGTCTCGAACAGCTCGACATCCACGGCTTCAAGTCGTTTTACGACCCTGCCAAGCTCACCTTCCCCGCGCCGATGACGGCGGTCGTCGGCCCGAACGGCTGCGGCAAATCGAACATCTGCGACGCGCTGATCTGGGTGCTGGGCGAGAACCGCGCCTCGCACATCCGCGGCGAGACGATGGAAGACGTCATCTTCCAGGGCTCGGCCCGCCGCCGCGCGCTGTCGATGGGTGAGGTCACGCTGACGCTCGGCGCGATGAACGGCGACAGCGATCACCCGGTCGCCGACGACGGCAAGATCGTCATCAACCGCCGCGTCTTCCGCGACGGTCAGTCGGAGTTCCGCCTCAACGGCAAGCGGGTCCGGATGAAGGACATCTCCGACATCCTGATGGACACCGGCCTCGGCATCCGCAATTACAGCGTAATGGAGCAGGGGAAGATCGACCTCATCCTCTCCAACAAGCCGCAGGACCGCCGCCGCCTCATCGAAGAAGCGGCCGGCATCACCAAGTACAAAACCAAGCGTCGCGCCGCGGAGCTGAAGCTCGAAGAGACGCAGCAGAACCTGCTGCGCATCGACGACACGCTCTCCGAGGTCACGCGCAACCTGAACTCACTCAAGCGGCAGGCGTCGAAAGCGCGCCGCCACAAAGAGCTCGCCGACCAGCTATCGCTCGCCAAACGTTCGCTCTACAAAGGCCGCATTCTCGCGGCGCA
>DASVRB010000111.1:0-11387 GCA_036388835.1 Thermoanaerobaculia bacterium
CGCGGTGAGGAGCGGTACCAGTTGTTCTGCGCCGGCCGTCATGATGCGTTCGTCGAAGCCGGCTATCACCACGACGTCGACCTCCCCGCCGCCAGCGCGGTGGGGATGCCGGGCCGCGGCGTGATCGCGTACTACCTGGCCGCGCGCGAGCCGGGGATGCAGGTCGAGAATCCGCGACAGATCGCCGCGTACAAATACCCGCCGCAATACGGCGTCAAGAGCCCCTCCTTCTCGCGGGCCACCGTCTGGAACGACACCGTTTTCGTCTCCGGCACCGCCAGCGTGCTCGGCCACGCCACCGTCCACCCCGGCGACGTCACCGCCCAACTCGAAGAAACCCTCCACAATATCGACGCCGTCCTCGCCCAGACGGGCCGCTCGCTCGAAAACGTGATCTCCGCAAAGACGTACATCCGCAACGCGTCTGATTACGACGTCATCGCATCGCGCCTGGCGCCGGTGTTCGCGAACAATATTTACGTAGAAGCGGATATATGCAGGGCGGATTTGTTGCTGGAGATTGAGGCGGTGGCGAGGTAGGGGGGGCTTCGTGCGCTGCGGTGCCCGTTTCGGGTGTCATCCCGCGCGAAGCGCGGGATCCCCTTGGACCAGGCGACGGGACTCTGCGAGCGCACGCGCGTTCGCCTGCGTGAGGGGGATTCCGCGGTGTCTTCGCGGCGCGGAATGACACCTAGAGGGGAGAGGCCGTACGCGTTTCTTCTGCGCGGTCTCGCGTGTCATCCCGCGCGGAGCGCGGGATCCCCTTGGACCAGGGGAGTCTGCGACCGAACGTGCATTTGCCTGTACGCGGGAAAGTGCGCTCACTTCGGTTGATCGGGGTCGAAGACGAGACTCTCGACGTACCAGTCCGCCGCGAGGTCGTTCCACGCCGGATTCATCGACTCTACGAGCTCGTTCTTCCTGGCGCGCGGCCAGTTCTTTAACTGCTTCTCGCGTTCGATCGCCTGATTCACTTCGTCGAAGATCTCGTAGTAGACGAGCCGGTCGCAGTTGTAGCGCTTCGTGAAGCCGGGCAGTGCTTTGTTCTTGTGCTGCCACATGCGCCGCTCGAGAGAGTTCGTCATCCCGGTGTACAGGACGTTCTTCCAGCGGTTCGTGACCATGTAGACGAAGTACTGCTTCCATCCCATCGGCCACCCGTCTACGTCGTCAGCACCCCCGCATACCCCTCGTGCTCTTCCGAATACCCGCCGTGGTAATCCACCGTGTCGGGGCGTTTGATCTGCGCGTGGGGGACGATGCGGTCGCGGCGGAGGCCGCGGAAGTCGGCGAGGGTGATGAAGCCGCGTTTTTCCATGAACTCGGACATGCCCGTGAGAAGCGCGCGGATGACGTTGGGGCCGACGGCGTGGTCGAGCATGGCGGCGGTGCAGACCTGGACCGTGCCGCATCCGAGGAGGAAGTAGTTGAGGGCGTGCTCGAAGGTGGAGACGCCGCCGATGCCGGAGAACTCTTTGTCCGGAAACTCTCGCGTCATCTGAGACATTTTCGCGAGCGAGAGCGGGAGGATGGCGGGCCCGCCGAGGCCGCCGGAGGAGACGAAGCCTTCCACGTTCATCTCGAACTCGAGCGTGTTCGGGTCGATCAGCGGGAGTGAGGGGAACGTGTTCGACGAGGCGATCGCGTCAGCGCCGCCGCGGAAGGTCGCTTCGGCTTCGACCGCGATGTTCGACGTGGCGGGAGTGAGCTTCACCCACACCGGCACCTTCGCTACTTCTTTGACCGCCATGGTCACGACCGAGCAGAGGACCTTGTCCTTGCCGACGTTGGAGCCCATGTCGACGCGGTCCATGTGCGGGCAGGAGAAATTGAGCTCGACGCCGTCTGCGCCCGCTTCCTGCACCGCTTTGGTGAGGTCCTGCCAGTTGTGCAGTTCCTTGTCGTTGCCGGAGCCGGCCATGATCGACGCGATCAGCATCTTGGTCGGATGCGCTTTCTTGATTGCCTCGATGCGCGGCAGCCACCAGTCGATCCCTTTGTCGGAGATCAGCTCCCAGTTCCAGGAGGCCATCAGCGTCGACGACGGACGCTTGGTCATCGAGAGACGGTGCCCCTCACTGTCGGCGCGGAGGAACTTCGTCTTCGGCCCCTTCACATTCATGACCGGGTGCATGCCGACCGTCTTCGTGACGACACCACCCCAGCCGGCGTCGAACGCCCGCATGATGTTGGCGTCCGACTCGGTCGGCGGCGCGGAGGCGAGCAGAAACGGGTTCTCGAAGCGGATGCCGGTGAATACCGTCGACAGGTCGGTCATTGAAGTCTCCTCGGCTGCGTGTGAGAAACGATGAATATACGCCTCGGCGAAAACGCGGCCGTCACGCGCGGTCGCTTCTGCGCATCACCACCAGGTAGAGCACGAAGCTGAGCGCGAAGGTGACGAACCAGGCGTACGTGTAGAGATGATCGAAGAAGCCGGGGTTCGCCACCTGCCCGCCCGGCGTCAACGCAGCGCGGACGAAGCCGGGAACGACCGGCACGATCGACAGCACCAGCGCCGCGACGGCACGCCAGTTGGTGCCGTTCGAGTAGGTGTATTCGCCGCGCACCTCGAAAAGATCGCGCAGGTTGAGTTTCTGCTTCCGCACGATCCAGTAGTCGGCGATGAGGATGCCGCCGAGCGCACCCATCAGCGACGAGTAGCCGATGAGCCAGGTGAAGATGTACGCGGCCGCGTCGGAGTAGAGCTTCCACGGCATCATCAGGATGCCGAGCACGGCGGTAATGAGGCCGCCGGTGACGTACGAGATCTTGCGCGGCGAGAGGTTCGAGAAGTCGTTCGCCGGTGAGACGACGTTCGCGGCCATGTTGGTGGTGAGCTGCGCCGCGAGCACGACCAGCGCACCGAAGATGATCACGGCCGGGCTGCCGATCATGGTGATGAGCTGGATCGGATCCCAGATCGCTTTGCCGAACACGACGATGGTCGCGCTCGTGACCGCAACTCCGATGAAGGCGAACGCGGTCATGGTGGTCGGTAACCCGAGGGCCTGGCCGGTGGCCTGCGAGCGCTGGCTCTTCGCGTAACGGGTGAAATCGGGGATGTTGAGGGAAAGCGTGGCCCAGTAGCCGACGTTCGCGGTCAGAGCCGCTGGGAAGAGGGTCCAGAAAGGGGTCTGTCCCTGCTGCAGACGGCGCGACTCGCCGAGGACGTGGCCGAGGCCGCCGCCGTTGCGGATGGCCCAGATCAGCAGCGCCGCGCCGCCCGCCAGGAGGAGCGGCGCCGACCAGCTCTCCAGCACTTTGATGCCTTCGGTGCCTTTGAGAATGATGACCACCTGCAGCAGCCAGAACGCCGCGAACGCGATCGCTTTCCCCGCGCCGAGGTCGGCCCAGCCGGACCAGAGCGCGGTCATCAAGGCATCGAGCGCGAGACCGCCGATCCACGTCTGAATGCCGAACCAGCCGCACGCGACGATCGCCCGCAGCATGGCCGGGATGTTCGCCCCTTTCACCCCGAAGCTCGCACGGCAGAGCACGGGAAACGACACGCCGTACTTTGTGCCGGCGTGGGCGTTGAGGACCATCGGGATGAGCACGATGACGTTCCCGAGGAGGATGGTGGTGAGCGCCTGGGCCCAGCTCATCCCCTGCGTCATCAGTCCCGAGGCGAGGGTGTAGGTGGTGATGACGACCGACATGCCGATCCAGAGCGCGGCGATGTTGTAGGTCGACCAGGTGCGCCGCGAAAGCGGCGTCGGCGCAAGGTCTTCATTCCACAGCGGGCTGTGTGAGACGTCGGCATCCAACTCCACGAAGTCGGAATGCGTGCGAGGAGCGGGAGGGACGTCCAACGTCGCCATGTTGATCTCCTAAAGATGTGTGCGGTTTGGCGGGCGATTGTACATCCGCTTGTGCACCCTGCTCCCGGACGGACGTCAGCGCGGGAGTGCGATCAGGAGCGTGTTTCCTTCGCGATCGATGACGCGGCTCGCGCGCAGCACACCGGTGAAAAGGCGCTCTTCCGCGGGCGGCAGCGGCTGCACGTTTCCTCGCTCGACCGGGCGGGGGGCGAGCAGCAGGTGCGTCACGCCATCGGCCCGCAAACGCGCCGTGATTTCTTCGACGCTGCGGGCGCGATGGGTGTACCGGCCGAGGATCGGCAGATCGTGGACCCGGGCCGCGAGCACCGGCCGCGGAAAACGGAAGAGCCGTACTTCATGAATGGAGATCACTCGCGCATCAGCGGGCAGGCTCGCAGCCCGCGCGAACAGCGGTGCCGGCGCGAAGTTCCGCGCGACGTACGCCTGCTCGTCCTCGATCCCCGCCGCGGCCGGCAGCGGATTCATGAAATGTGCGTTATGCGCCGCGGCGATGGCTCCGCCGCGGACGGAGAAGGCGATGAGGAGCGCGACGGCAACGGTTCGTCGCTCGAGCGATTCGAGCACCGCGCCGGCGACGACCACCGTCGCTGCGACGGCAGGCAACAGCAATCGCATCGCGGCGGTGAAGGGGAGGAACATCGCCCAGGTCGCGACGACCACCACCGCGGCCGCACGCCGGCTGCGCAACGCGACCGCGAACAGTACCAGCAATAGCACGCCGCCCACGTCCTCATCGAGGGTCTGCGGCCGCAGGAAATAGCCACTCCACACCGTCCACCATGACGCCCCCTCTCCGCGGCTCCACGCGCCGATCACTTCCGTGGCGCGGTGCGCTGACGAGGCGAGCGGGTAGATCGGGTTCCCGGTGCGCAGCGCGTTCGTCACGTACCACGGGGACATCGCCGCGACGGCGAGCAGTGTGCCGGCCGCGAGCTGCTTCCACGCGCGGAGCCGCACGATCGTGACGAGCACTGCAATGCAGAGCGGCACCGCCGCGAGCAGCGCGTTGTACTTGACCGCGGCGGCCACTCCGAGAAAAAGCAGCGCCAGCGCGGGCGCCGCGTTGAAGGCCGCGATCATCGCGGCCGCGAGCACGAACAGCAGCGAGAGATCGGACCACGACCAGCCCGCGACGATGCCGACCGCGGGGACGGCGGCGAGCAGCAACGCCGCGTCGAGTCCGGTGCGTGCACCAAGCCGGCGCGCGATCGCCGCCGCGCCGATGAGGCAGAGGATGAAAAAGCCGAAATGAACGAGCTGTGCGGCGACGCCGCTCCGATCGACGGCGAGCGCCGCCACGTACAACGTCGAGGTCGCGGACGGATAGAACGATGCGCTGTTCGCCGGATCGACGCCCCACCAGCCGCCGCGCAACGTGAGCTCCGGAAAGCGGAGGTGATAGATCGTCGCGTCCTTCGAGACGGCGGGTGCGAGCGCCATCGTCAAAGGGGCGACCAGCAAGAGCAGGATCGCGATCGTTCGCCATTCGACCGTCACGCGGATTGCGCCGAGCTCTCGCATCAATTCACGGCCGCGTCCGGCGAATGCGGCGAGCGCGAGCGCGGCATAGATGACGAGTGTTCCGCTGCGCGTCAGTAGCGGGAGCTCTCCGGACCAGCGCACCACGAACTGCAGGATGGCGAACCCCGCCGCGGTGCGCAGCAAAAGGCGCTCGGACGCGTCGTTCACCGTCACGGCGGCAAGCACGCGCGCGCCGAGCGCGTACATCACGAGGAAGAGCGCCACGGCGAACAGGCCGCGGCCGCATTGCACCAGACAGTGACTGAGCAGGGATGCGTCGAGCACTGCCGTGAGTCTACCGCGCCGAATTTCGAGCTTCGTTGCGTAACCAGCAGCGGCGGTGGCTCGTAAACTACCTGCACATGCGCCTCCTCACATCTATCTTTGCAGTTGTCCTCTCCTTTCCCGCACTGGCCCAGACTGTCGTTTTCCGCAATGCGAACGTCATTTCGATGACTTCGCCGAAGGTGGCGGAGAAGCAGACGGTGGTGGTGCGCGACGGCAAGATCGACGCGATCCTGAAAGCGGGCGCGGAGCTGCCGAAAGACGCGAAGGTCATCGACGCAACCGGCAAGTTCCTGATGCCGGGGCTGGCCGAGATGCACGGGCACATCCCGCCGCCGAACGCGCCGGCCGGCCTGCTCGACGACGTCCTCTATCTCTACCTCGCGAACGGCATCACCACCGTGCGCGGCATGCTCGGCCACGACGGCCAGATCAACATCCGCGAGTATCAGAAGAAGGGGCAGGTCCACGCTCCGAATCTTTACGTCGCCGGCCCGTCGTTCAACGGCCAGACCATCAACTCGCCGCAGGAAGCGATCGACCGCGTCAAGGCACAGAAGAAAGAAGGATGGGATCTGCTGAAGGTCCATCCGGGCCTCACGCGCGAGGAGTACGACGCGATGGCGAAGACGGCGCGGGAAGAAGGGATGCGCTTCGCCGGCCACGTCCCCGAGTCGGTCGGCCTGATGCACGCCATCGAGTCGGGCCACGAGACGTTCGATCACATCGACGGCTATCTCGAGTACACCGGCGGCGACAAAGGCCCGATCGATCAGGCGAAGCTCGCCGAGGCCATCAAGAAGTCGAAGGAAGCTGGAGTCTGGATCGTCCCGACCTCGGCGCTCTGGAAGATCCTCTTCAACGGCATTCCGCTCGAGACGCTGCGCGACTACAAAGAGCTCGACTTCGTTCCGAAGAACGCGATCGCGAGCTGGACCAAGATGTACGAGCAGCGCGCCGCGCAGCTCAAGCCCGAGCAGGTCAAGCTGATGCTCGACAACCGGGTCAAGATCCTCCGCGCGCTGCACGAAGGCGGCGTGAAGATCCTGATGGGCACCGACGCGCCGCAGCAGTTCAGCGTCCCCGGCTTCTCGCTGCACCGCGAGCTGCTGGAGATGAAGGCGGCCGGGATGTCGAACTACGAGATCCTCAAGAGCGGCACGGTCAACGTCGGCGAGTACTTCAAGAAGCAGGATTCGTTCGGCACGATCGAGCCCGGCAAACGCGCCGATGTGGTGCTGCTGACCGCGAACCCGCTCATCGACATCGCCAACGTTTCGAAGATCGACGGTGTGATGGTGCGCGGCCGCTGGTACTCGCGCGCCGACATCGACGATCGCCTGCTGACGATCAAAGCAAAGTACCGCTGAGTCATCACCGACATCGCACGTTTTCGACGCCGGCGCCTGCAAGGGGCGCCGGCGTTTTTGCATACACTCCCGCTGCGTCAATGGAGGGCTGGATGCTGGATCGGAAGACTTATGTGGTGAAGGAACGCGTCGGCTTCATGAAGCTGGCGAACGTGTATGACCTGCTGGACCCGAACGGCGGCCAGATCGGCATCGCGAAGGAAGAGCCGCCCGGGCTCGTGAAGTACATCCGCCTCCTGATGAACAACAAGTGGCTGCCGACGACGGTGAACGTCTACGAGCGCGAAGGCGGCACGGCGCTGCTGTCGATCCATCGCGGCGTCTCGCTGTTCCGCCCCAAAGTGCACGTGACCGCCGGCGGCCGCGCCCTCGGCTACTTCAAAGAGAAGTTCATCTCCCTCGGCCCGTCATTCAACATCTTCGACACCAACGGCCGCGAGATCGGCTCGGTGAAGGGCGACTGGAAAGGGTGGAACTTTCAACTCCTCTCGCCACAGAACGAGGAGCTCGGCCGCGTCACGAAAAAGTGGGCCGGCCTGAAGGAACTGTTCACCAACGCCGACACGTACGTGATCGCGCTCTCCGACTCGGCGGCTGGACGGCCGGACGTCGCGCAGTTGCTGCTCGCGGCGGGTTTGGCGATCGACACGGTATTCAAAGAGAAGGACGAGTAGTTCTGGTTCGTCCTTGCTGGTGGAGCGGCGGGCTTTAGCCCGCCGAACGTTGCTGTATGTGTCATTCCGCGCCGCGAAGAGGGCGCGGAATCCCCCTCATGGAGGCGAATCCATGCACCGCCGCAGAGTCGTCCCGTCGCCTGGTCCAAGGGGATCCCGCGCTTCGCGCGGATGACACCCGAGGAAGCGCGCTGATAGCTCGGCGGGCTGAAGCCCGCCGCTCCACTTAGAACCGTCGCTAATCTCTCGCCGGCCGGCCCAGCCACGCCGGCAACTCCGCGAGACTCTTGAACCTTGCGTAATCGCGTCCGGCGATCACGTCGTCCGACACCACCTCGTGCGCCCAGGTCGTGTAGTACGGGACGTGAATCGCTTTCGCGCCCGCTTCGAGCGCCGGCAGCACGTCCGATTTCACGGAGTTGCCGATCATCAGGAAGCGCTCCGGTGTGACGCCGTGGCGGGCCATGATGGCGCGGTAGGTGGCGACGTTTTTCTCGCTCACGATCTCGACGGCGGAGAAGAGCTCGCCCATCCCTGACCGTGCGAGCTTCGACTCCTGGTCGAAGAGATCGCCTTTGGTCAGCAGCATGAGCCGGTAGTTCGCGGAGACGGACTCGATGGTCTCGCGTACGCCGTCGAGCAATTGCACCGGCGCGCGCAGCATCTCGTGGCCCCACACGACGATCTTGTGGATGTCGCTGCCGCGGATCTCGCCGTTCGTCAGCTCGATCGCGGTCTCGATCATGGAGAGGATGAAGCCCTTCACGCCGTAGCCGAAATGCGCGAGGTTGCGCACCTCGGTCTCGAGCAGCCGCTGGCGGACGATGGCCTCGTCATGCGACGGGCCGAGGAGCTCGGTGAACTGCTTTTCCGTCGCCTGAAAATTCGACTCGTTGTGCCACAACGTGTCGTCGGCGTCGAACGCGATGACGTCGAACATGGGACGCGGACCGTATCACGCCCACCGTCACCGCCTCTCAGTCAGCAGCGTTTGCGTTTGGCCCGATTTGACCGCTGCTCGTCCGCATCGCGCAGTGACACGTTCCTAAGATGCGTGCCTAAGGAGACAACGACACATGGACACGGCACTGCTGGTCATCGACATTCAGGACTCGTTCAAGCACAGCCCGGCGCGATGGGCATCGCGCAACAACCCGGCCTTCGAGGCGAACGTCACCGAGCTGCTCGCAACGTTTCGCGAGGCCTCACAGCCGGTGATTTTCGTTCTGCACACCGATCCCGATCCCGGCTTCCGCACGACCGATCCGGAGTTCCGGCTGATGGATTTCCTCGGCCGCGGCGAGCACGAGCCGCTGCTCATCAAGAACACCCGCAACGCCTTCACCTCGACCGATCTGCAGCAACGTCTCGACACGATGGGGGTCAAAAAGCTGGTGATTTGCGGCATTTCGACGGAACAGTGCTGCGAGACGACGACTCGCATCGGCGCGGACCTCGGCTACGATATGACCTTCGTCACCGAGGCCACCGCCACCTTTCCGATCGGACGGCTGAGCGCGGAGCAGATCGTCGAGCGCACCGAGGCCGTGCTCGACAAACGCTTCGCCCGCATTGCAACCGTCGCTGACGTCAAAGAGGAGATGCTCGTATCCGCAACGTAATCTTCCTCGTGCTGCCGGAGGTCGAGATCCTCGACCTGGCCGGCCCGCTGCAGGCGCTGTCGGAGGCGAATCGCGGCCGCACGCGATACCGCATTCGCCTCTGCTCGCCGCGCGAGCGGATCGAGTCGCACCAGGGTGTCACGCTGGCCGATCTCGACCGCTTGCCTGACGACGTCGACGACGCGCTGATCGTCGTGCCGGGGATGCCGTACCACGCGACGCAGAAATTCGACCGCAGCGTGACGCGCTGGCTCGCCGATGCGGCGCGGGCCGGCGCGCACATGGCGTCGGTCTGCACCGGCTCGTTTGCGCTCGGCGAGGCCGGTCTGCTCGGCGGACGCAGATGCACCACGCACTGGTCGCGCACCGGCGAACTGGCGCGCCGTTTCCCGACCGCGCGCGTGCTCGAAGACAGGCTGTACGTCACCGACGGAAACGTCACCAGCAGTGCCGGCATCGCCTCCGGCATCGACATGGCGCTGGCGTTCATCGAACAGTGGGACGGCCCGATCGTGGCGGCGGAAGTGGCGCGCGAGATGGTCGTCTACCTCCGGCGCGACGGCGCGCAGGAACAGCACAGCGTCTACCTCGACTATCGAACGCATCTCCATCCCGGCGTGCATCGCGTGCAGGATTTCATCGTGCAGAACCCCGCCGCGCGCGCGACGCTCGACGAACTCTCCGACGTCGCGGGGATGAGCGCGCGCAGCCTCACGCGCACCTTCCGCGGCGCGACCGGCATCTCCGTGCACGAGTTCACGACCCGCGTGCGGATCGAGCTCGCGAAGACGCTGCTGCACGATCCGGGATTGACCACCGAGGCGGTGGCGCAGCGCTGCGGCCTGAGCGCGCGGCAATTGCGGCGTTTTGGAGTGCGGCAGCGCGAGCTGCCGCTTTGACTCGCGGTTCCGGTCCGCGCGCCGCGCTCTCCCACTCCGTCATCCTGAGCGTCAGCGAAGGATCTCAGCCGCGACGGCCGTCGCATTTTGAGATCCTTCGCTGAAGCTCAGGATGACGGGAAGCTACTGTTCGAAAACGAACACCCCGTCCGCTATCGAACAGCGCATCCCTCCTAACTCCTTGAAAACACGTGCATAAAACGTGGTACGGCGCTCGCGATAGGTGGCGCCGTATGGATCGTGAAATTGCACCGGAAGTGAGAAAGCGGCGGGTGACGCGGCGCGTCGTCGTGGCGCTGATTGCGCTCGCGGCCATCGCGTTCGTTCTGTTCGCGACGGTCGAGTGGCTCCGTCCGTCGCTGAACTGGCGCGACGTGCAGGTCGCGCGGGTGGAGCGCGGCGCGGTCGAGGCGACGCTCGATGCGAGCGGCACCGTCGTTCCGCTCGACGAGCAGATCGTCTCCAGTCCTGTCGAAGCGCGCGTGCTGCGCGTCGAGCGGCGGGCCGGCGATCGGGTGAAGGCGGGCGACGAGCTGCTCACGCTCGACACCGCGGCCACGCAGCTCGAAGCCGCGCGCCTCGAGGACAAGGTTTCGCAGCGGCAGAGCGCGAGCACGGAGCTGCAGTTGAAGCTCGAGGAGCCGATCGCCTCGCTGCGCGCGCAGATCGAACAGAAGAAGCTCGACGCCGAGATCTATCGCTACACCGCCGAGCAGCGCTCGAAGCTCCGCGCGGAAGGATTGATCGCCGAGCACGACGCGCTCGCCGCCGGCGCCGCCGCCCGCAAGAGCGACATCGAATTGCGCGGCCTCGAACAGGCTCTGCAGCGCGCGATCCGCTCGCGCGACGTGCAGCTCGCGGCGTCACGCGCCGAAGTGACGATGGCCCAGCGCGAGCGCGCGGAATCGCAGCGGCAGTTGCAGCTCGCGATGCTGCGCGCCGATCGCGACGGCGTGCTGACCTCGATCGTCAACGAGCCGGGCGCCACGGTCCGCCGCGGCGACGTGCTCGCGCGCATCGCCGATCTCTCGACGTATCGCGTCGATGCGACGATCTCCGATCTCCATGCGGCGCGCCTCGCGTCAGGGATGCGCGCGCGCGTGGCGCTCGACGGCGCGCAGTTGAACGGCACGATCGAGAGCGTCGATCCGCGCATCGTCAACGGCGTGGC
>DASVRB010000112.1:0-6064 GCA_036388835.1 Thermoanaerobaculia bacterium
AAGAGCGTGATGCGGAGCTGTTCGGGAAGTTCGTCGTTTACCGGCAGAACGTGCAGACGGGAGCGCCGAACGGTGGGTTGCCGGCGCCGGAAGAGTCGGCGCTGCTGATCGGTGTGGGGCGGGAGCTGGGGCGGTTTCTGACGCAGCTTTTCCGTCTCGACGCGGCGGTCGCGGCGCAGCAGGCGCGGGCGCGGCGCGACTCGGAAGTCGCTCGCTTCAAACACCAGCTCGTGACGAAACGGGTCGCCAAAATCAAAGAGCCGGTCGCGACGAACGAAGCCGCGGTCGAGGCACTGATCGCCGCGATTGCGCCGGCCGGTTCCGACCCGGAGCTCGCCCTCGCCATCACGGCCAACCGCCTGTTCGAATTGGAAAAGGACTACCCGCGCGGTGCGAAGGAGTACGCGCCGTCCGCCGATACGCGGCAGTCGCTCGCGCAGTTGCGGGAGCGGCTCGATGCATCGCTTTTCGGCGACGTCGTTGCCGCGCGCGACTCGGATGTCGCTGCGGAAGCGATGGCCGTGCATGCGCTCACCGACCTCCTGCTGAACTGGACCGCCGCGCAATGGAAAGCAGGCCGTTTCGACGGCTGGACGTCCTTCCGTCTGCCGCAGCCGATGGTCTTCGATCGCCTCGTGCCGACCGAGCCGGTCGACGAGAAACGCTTCGGCGGCGAGCATCACGAAATGCGGCGCCGCGACGGGTTTCATCTCACCGACGATCGGATGAATCCGCGCGAGATCACCGACGAAGCCCACTACTGCATCTACTGCCACGAGCGGAAGAAAGACTCCTGCTCGCACGGCTTCGAGCAGCCGAACGGGATGTACAAACCGAACCCGCTCGGCATGCCGCTCGAGGGTTGTCCGCTCGACGAAAAGATCGGCGAGATGAACCTCCTGCGCGCCGGCGGCGAGGCCATCGCCGCGCTGGCGATGGTGATGATCGACAACCCGATGTGCCCCGGCACCGGCCATCGCATCTGCAATGACTGCATGCGCGCCTGCATCTTCCAGAAGCAGGATCCGGTCAACATCCCGCAGATCGAGACCGGCGCATTGACCGACGTTCTGTTCATGCCGTGGGGCTTCGAGATTTACTCGCTGCTGACGCGCTGGAATCCGATCAACGCGCGCCGCCCGATCGCCCTCCCCTACAACGGCAAGAACGTCCTGGTGGTCGGCCTCGGCCCGGCCGGCTACACGCTCGCGCACTACCTCGCCAACGAAGGCTTCGGCGTCGTGGCCATCGACGCGCTCAAGCTCGAGCCGATCGAAGACAAGCTGCTGCACGAGCCGATCGAAGACGCGCGCGTGCTTTGGGAAGACCTGCACGACCGCCTGCTGGCCGGCTTCGGCGGCGTCTCCGAATACGGCATCACCGTGCGCTGGGACAAGAACTTCCTCAAAGTCATGCGCATCGCGCTCGCGCGCAAGAACAACCTCAAGATGTACGGAGGCGTCCGTTTCGGCGGCACGCTCACGATCGAAGAGGCGTTCGACGAGCTCGGGTTCGACCACATCGCCATCGCCGCCGGCGCCGGCACGCCGACCATCGTGAAGATGAAGAACAACCTCGCGCGCGGCATGCGTCAGGCGTCCGACTTTCTGATGGCGCTGCAGCTCACCGGCGCGTTCAAGAAACATTCACTGGCGAACCTGCAGGTGCGTTTGCCGGCGGTCGTGATCGGCGGCGGCCTCACCGCCATCGACACGGCCACGGAGCTGTTCGCGTACTACCCGGTGCAGGTCGAGAAGGTGCTGGAGCGCTTCGAATCGATGAGCGCGGAGTTCGGCGAAGAGCAGGTGCGCGCCGGCTACGACGGCGAGGAGCGGATGATCCTCGACGAGTTCCTCGCGCACGGTCGCGCCATCCGCGCGGAGCGCGAGCGCGCCGCCGCCGCGGGCGAGAAGCCCGACTTCATTCCGCTGGTGCGCTCGTGGGGCGGCGTGACGATCGCGTACCGGAAGTCAATGAACGACTCGCCCGCCTATCGCCTCAATTTCGAAGAGATCGACAAGGCCTTCGAGGAAGGGATCGGCTACGCCGAAAACCTCTCCCCGATCGAAGCGGTCTCGGACGAATTCGGCCACATCCAGTCGCTGCGATTCGACAAGCAGATCGTCGAAGAAGGGCGCTGGAAAAACTCAGGCGAGATCGTGGAGCTGAGCGCGCGCAGCGTCATGATCGCCGCCGGCACCGCACCCAACGTGATCTACGAAAAAGAGCATCCCGGCACGTTCAAGCTCGACAAGTGGAGCCAGTTTTTCCAGTCGTATCAATTGAGCATTAGCGAGACTGGTGTCATTCCGCGCCTTGGCGCGGAATCCCCCGCAGACGGGCAGCAGAGTCGCTCGTCGGAGGGGGATCCCGCGCTGGCGCGGGGGATGACACTTGAATTGATCGAGGACGACGAGGCCACGCGCGACCGCGGCTTCTTCACCTCGTACCAGCATCCGACGCGGCGCGAGAAGCTGATCTCGTTCTACGGCGACAATCATCCCAAGTACGCCGGCAATGTGGTGAAGGCGATGGCGTCGGCCAAAGCGGGCCATCCGCAGGTCATCAACATTTTCGAGCGCGAGCTGATGTCGATGGACAGGTCTGCCGAGGCGCAGAACGCGCGGGATGAGCAGTGGTACTCGCTCATGGCGAAGCTCGATGATGGGCTCATCGCCACGGTGCACGAGGTCAATCGCCTCACACCGACCATCGTCGAAGTGGTCGTGCGTGCGCCGTTCGCGGCGCGGCATTTCGAGCCCGGCCAGTTCTTTCGCCTTCAGAATTTCGAGGCGTATGCACCGACCATCGGGGGCGCGACGCTGGCGATGGAAGCGCTCGCGCTCACCGGCGCATCTGCCGATCCGGAAACCGGACTGCTGTCGGTGATCGTGCTGGAGATGGGCGGCTCGTCGCGTCTCTGCGCGATGCTGCAGCCGAACGAGCCGGTCGTGCTCATGGGCCCGACCGGCGCGCCGACCGAGATCCCGAAAAACGAAACCGTGCTCCTCGCCGGCGGCGGCCTCGGCAACGCGGTGTTGTTCTCGATCGCGCGCGCGCTCAAGCAGAACGGCTGCAAGGTCGTCTACTTCGCCGGCTACAAAAAAGCGGCGGACGTCTTCAAGCGCGACGAGATCGAAGCAGGCACCGATCAGGTGGTCTGGTCCGTCGACGCCGGCGAGCCGATCGCGCCGCGGCGTCCGCAGGATTTCGCGTTCGTCGGCAACATCGTGCAGTCGATGCTCTGGTATGCATCGGAGCCGCGCGCGTTCGATCTGAAAGACGTCGAGCGCATCATCGCCATCGGCTCCGACGGCATGATGCGCGCCGTCAGAGACGCGCGTCACGGCGTGCTCGCGCCGCACCTCAAACCGCAGCACGTCGGCATCGGCTCCATCAACTCACCGATGCAATGCATGATGAAACAGGTCTGCGCGCAATGCCTGCAGCGCCATGTCGATCCGGTCAGCGGAAAAGAGTCATTCATCTTCTCCTGCTTCAATCAGGACCAGGAGCTCGACCACGTCGACTTTACGAACCTCCGCGCGCGCCTGCGCCAGAACACAGTGCTGGAGAAGCTCACGAACCTCTGGCTCACCCGCGCACTGCAGCAGGAGCAGGTCGCCGCGGTTTGATCGCGCCGGCGCGCCGCTTGCGGTTTTCGCGAGCAATGCGGCGCGCCATTCCTTGCGGCGCGATTCCGTCGTCTATGTGGCCTGCCGGCGACGCCACAGTGCATACGAGAGCACCCAGAGCACGCTCGTACCGGCCGCCCATCCCCACGCGTCCGGTCCATCGCCGACCGCGAAATGCGCAATGAGCGCGGAGACGAGCGTGAATGCGAATCCGGCGTACGCCCATTCTTTGAGCCGCGCGCCGACGGGCGCGAGCAGCAGCACCACGCCGAGGAACTTCGCCCATGAGAGCTCCACTCGGAAATAGTCGGGGAAGCCGAGGTGCGTGAACGCCGCGGCGACCTGCGGCAGAGTCAATTGTGCGTATGCGGTGAAGGTCATCTGCAGACAAAAGAGCGCGGTGATCACCCAATACGCGATGGTCGTGGCTTTGGTGCTCGATTTGGTGCTGTGTGCGCCGATCACGGCCGGATTTTGCAGCGTCGATTCCATGACATTCCTCCTGTCTTCCATTGCGTAGTCAACGTTCGAAATTCACTTTGCGAACGGTGCGGCGGGCGGTTGGAGACCGAACTGTGTTGCGTACTCCGCGTGCAGGCGTTGCCAGCCGCCGAACTGCATCGCATCCGCGCCAACGATGCGGCCGATCGGCTGACCGGCGAGCGCGCGATCCATGACGTCGAGGCAGATGTGCCACCCCGCCGCGCCCATGGCGATGAAGCGGCGGTCGATGTTGTGCCACAGCGTCAGACGCGTGCCGCCATTCGCGCGTGGCTCCAGGCGCCACCGGATGTCCTGTCCTCCCCAACTGAACTCCAGCAGCCGCGGCGCGTCGGCCTTCGTCACCCGCGTCTCCGACACCATCGTCGTCGGCGCGCCGACCGTGGTCAGTAACGCAGTGCCGACGCTGCCCAGCGGCCGGTCCGAATCGAACGGAGCCCATTCGCGGAGCTGTTCCGGATCGGTGAGCGCCTCCCAAACCATGTCCGGCGAGTGCCGCAGTTCGCGTGCGAGCACGAGCGTCCACTTCTCGCCCTCTTTCTCGATGTCGGCGCCGAACGCGGCGGCGGGTGCGTAATCGTCACGACGGCTCATTTCTTCTTTTTTCCCTTCACTGATTTCTTCTCCATCCGGGCGTTCTCCATACGATCGAGGTGCCGCTCCAGCGCGTCGAGATGCTTCGACCACAAGCGGCGGAACGGCTCCAGCCATTCGTCGATCTCCTGGAGCGGTTCGGGATTGATGCTGTAGACCCGCCGCTGCGCGTCGACGCGCGATTCGACGAAGCCGGCGTCGCGCAACACCTTGAGGTGCTTCGAGACGGACGGCTGTGGCAGCTCGAGCTGCTCCATCAACTCGCCGACCGACAGCTCGGACGACGACAGCATGCTCAGGATGGCGCGGCGGTTTGGCTCGGCGAGGACTGCAAACGCGGATTCCACGTCACGTATATACGTCTTCAGGCATATGCTTGTCAAGCAATATGCCTATCACGTGTCGGCGAGCGGGCCCTTCATCGTGAACGGCTTCACAAGCACATCTATGTTCATGGTGGTCGCGACGTACAGATCGAGGCAGCGGAGCGGAGGGAGTGCCCCGCGAACGCGGTTGTAGCGCGGCAGAAACTCACGACTGAATCGGTGGAAAGAGTCGTTCGTCAGCGAAACGAACCCGTCATCGGCGACACCTCCCCGACCTTCATACTGCGCCTGCGCGAGCGCCGGTTTCGCGAGCGCGAGCCAGCCGCTGAGCATTCCCCGCTCGACGCTCCAGGCGCCGAGCGGCTGAGCTCCGATGAAATCGAAGGGATCGAAGATACGCATCCCGCGGCGGTCGAACGAATATTCGAGGTGATCGGCGCGACGCGTCACTGTGCCGGCCACGTAGATCTTCAAGCCGTGGCTGCCGAGCGCGGCGTCGCGCTCCGAGGGGCCACCGACGGCCGCGGAGATCGCCGTCGCTTCCGGCCCGATGGTGTACGTCGCAACGTGCAGCTCGGGCTCGATCCACTGGTCGAGTTTGCCCACTGCGATGCTGCTTCCGACCGGCGCCTTCGACGCGTCGCGCACGACGCGCGCCCATTGCTCGTCGATTTTGCTGCCGCCGGGTGCGGGAAGCCGCGCGATCCGTCGTCGGACGAACTCCGCGACCATTGGGCTTTTGGCCTGCGTCTCCGCATGGCGGAGAAGCGACGACGACTCGCTCAGCCTGCGGTACGACACGACGTAAATCGGCCGCCCGTCGTACTGCACGGGTGCGCCGGAGCGCGGTGACGGTGGTCCTTCATTCGGATCGGCCGCAACCGACTCGTATGGCGGCGGCGCGCCCGCGAAGAGCCAGTACTGCATCAGGCGCGACGCGGTCGGCAGTCCGGCTTTCTTCATCGCCACCGGCATGAAGAAGATCACCTCCTGCTCGGCCGTGACTTC
>DASVRB010000113.1:0-24135 GCA_036388835.1 Thermoanaerobaculia bacterium
CCGCCCTTTTCGTATGTTCACTTTCCTGGCTCTGGTGGTGGCGGTGATCGCGCTCGTCATCGCGCTCAAAGCGCGAGAGGAAGCGCGTCAGTTGCGGGAGCTGCTGGCGCGATACGCGGTGCCGGAACGTCAACCTGTTGACGACCGGCAGCCGGTACCCGGCAGCACCGCCGCGCAGCCTGTCGCAGCGCCACCGCCTCCGCCGCCGCGGCCCACTCCAACGACAGCGATGCCGCCGCCCCGGCCACTCCCGCCGCCACCCGCTCCAGCTCCGCCACCCGCGCCCGCTCGTGCGGCGGTCCCGATCGACTGGGAGAACCTGGTCGGCATCAAGCTGTTTTCGTGGATCGCCGGCATCGCGCTGGTGCTCGCGGCGGTGTTCCTCTTCAAATATTCGGTGGAGCACGGCTGGCTGCGGCCGGCGGTGCGGGCGACGTTCGGGCTGATCACCGGCATCGGCCTGCTGATCGCGTGCGAGCTGCGCGTGGCGCGCAACTACCGCTTCACGGCGAACGCGATGGACGGCGCCGGCATCGCCATTCTGTACGCGACGCTGTTCGCGCTGCATGCGCGCTGGAACCTCTGGCCGGCCACGGCGGCGTTCCTCGGGATGCTGCTCGTGACCGCGGCCGCGGTGTTTCTCTCGACGCGGCGCGACTCCGTCTTCATCGCGCTCCTCGGACTGGTGGGCGGATTCGCAACGCCGGCGCTGCTCTCGTCCGGCGAGAACCGGCCGATCGAGCTCTTCTCGTATCTGCTCCTGCTGAACGGCGGCATCGCTTGGATCGCGTTCCGGAAGCGCTGGCCGCTGCTGACCGCGCTCGCGGTCGCGCTGACCGCGTTCTACCAGTGGGCGTGGGTGAGCAGCTATCTCACCAGCGGACAACTGCCGCTGGCGGTCGGCATCTTCGCGATCTTCGGCGTGGCGGGTGCCGTCTCGCTCCTGCCGCGCCGCGACGACAAACTCCAGCCGCTGTTCCGCGCCGTCGCCGCGACGAGCGCCGTGCTGCCGCTGCTGTTCGCGTTCTTCACGGCGATCGTGCCGCAGTACGGCGCGCGCTACAACGTGCTGTTGGGGTTCCTGCTGCTGATGGCGGGCGGCCTCGCCGCGATCGCGATGTGGCGCGGTCCGCTATGGCTGCACGCGCTCGGCGGACTCGCCTCGCTGCTCACGTTCTTCGTCTGGCTCGGCGTCTCGTACACGTCGCAGTCGTGGCCGTGGTCGCTGGCGTGGCTGGCTGCGTTCGCCGCGCTCTATCTGCTCGCCGATCTACGGCTCCGCGACTACTCCGTCTTCACCGCGCCGCTCCTCTTCTTTGTCTTCATCGGCCTCGCACTGCGCGAGCCGCACGCGGAGGCAATGCTGACCGGCGCAATGTTCGCGCTGCTCGCGGCGGCGCTCGCGTTCGCGTACCTGCGTACGCGGCCATACGTCGGCGTCGTCGCGATCGCGCTCTCGTCGATCGCGATCATGAATCTCTCCTCCCCGGCGCTGCTCTACAGCGCATCGCAAGCGACGCTGTTCGCGCTGCTGCTCGTCATCGCGTACATGACGCGCCACCACGCGCTCGCGCTCGCGGCGATTCCGTTCGCCGCGGCGGCATACCTCGGCGCAAGTCATCTCACCGACGCGCAGCAACTGACGTTCGGCGCGATCGTGTACGCGCTCTTCCTCGCCTATCCGCTGACGATCGGCGCGCGCGTGAAGCGATCGGTGGCCCCTCACGCCGCGGCGGTCGCGGCGAGCGCGCTGTTCCTCGCCGCGGCGGTCGCGGCGAGCGCGCTGTTCCTCGCCGCGGCATACGCGGTCAGCGACGACCTCGGCTTCACGGACTTCATCGGCGTGCTGCCAGTCGCGCAGGCGGTGATCATGCTCGGCTACGTCGCGCAACTACTGCGCTTCAAGCCGCAGCCGGGCAGGCTTTCCTTCATCGCGTCGGCGGGCCTCGCGTTTCTCACCATCGCCGTGCCGATGCAGCTCGATGACGAATGGATCGCGATCGCCTGGGCCATCGAAGCGGCCGCGCTGGCGTGGCTCTACACGCGCGTCCGCCATCGCGGCCTGCTGCTGTGGAGCGGCGGCCTCGCTGGCATCGTGCTCGGCGCGCTGCTCATCGATCCGGAGTTCGACAACTACGCCTCGACGTACATCATCATCGCCGTCGCGATGTTTACCGCGGCGTGGCTCGCGCCGCCGCTGCGTGGTCTGACCGCTTCAATCGGCACGATCGAGCTCTTCATGCTGCTCAACGTGTCGATCGGCGACTACTACTCGGGCGCGGGCGGCACGTCGCTGGCGCGCGACCTGTCGTACACGATTGGGTGGGCGTTGTTCGCGATTGCGATGCTGGTGACCGGACTCGTATTGCAGTCGCGCGGCACGCGCGTGGCGGCGCTCGGGCTGCTGCTCGTCACGGTGCTGAAGTGCTTCCTCTACGACCTCGCGCAGCTCGGTGGCCTCTACCGCGTGGCGTCGCTGTTCGGCCTCGCCGTTTCGCTGGTGCTGGTCGGCCTGATGCTGCAGAAGTTCGTGATGATGAAGCGGCCAGCCGAGCCGGAGCCTGCCGAGCCGACTAGCGCGGCTTGAACTTGTCGCGCTCGGCGCGACTCCAGGTCGCGGCGATCCTGCGAGCGCGCCAGTTCGGCAACGCACGCGTGAGCCAGAGGTCGGCGACGGCGATGAAGTTCACGACGCGCAGGACGATGAGCGAGCTCTCGCGCTCCAGAAACGGCAGCCGCGACTCGGGCCAGTAGACGAAGAGATAGTCGACCGCGAGGAGCAACGCGATCTGCAGCGCGTCGCGCAGCAGCGCACGCCGCCGCGCCCGGCGAATCGCAGCGCGCGCATCGCACGCCACGCGCGGCGGACAGGAGTCGGCGGTGACACCGGGCAGCAGTTCTCTTGTCGGCATTTCGATCCTCAGAGCAAGAAACTCAGAATAAGTATTTCAAGTGGAGCGGGTCCCGCGGGAAGCCGTGGAGCGGCGGGCTTTAGCCCGCTGAATCCGGCGAAGAAAAGGTCGGCGGGCGAAAGCCCGCCGCTCCACGCGGTCCTACCGGTTTCGCAAACGGATCGTCTGCGCGATCAGCGTGCCGTCCGCGTCGCGGAACGCCTGAATCACGGCGGTGTCGTTCACCCGCAGCGTCGAGGCGTTCGCGTTCGTGCCCGCGTTCGTCCGCATCACGAACTCGCGCGCGACCCACACCCGCAGCACGACATTGTTGGTGCGGTCGCGGAAGCCGATCGTGTCGCCGTCCTCGAGCGTCTCGGTGACGGTGCCGGAGATCGTGACGAGCCCGAACTGCGCGACGCGATCGATCGGCGGCACAGTTCCGCCGCCCGTGCCGGTACCCGTGCCGCTGCCGGCGCCGAAGCGCACCGTCGACGCGAGGTACATGTCGCCGACGCGGTTCATGCTGCCGGTGATCTCCACGCGATCGCCCACACGGACGTCGCGCGCGCGCAGCACGTCGCCGCGTGCATCCTCGGCCTGCCGCATGTCGACACGGATCTCCGTGCGGCCGTCATTCACATAGATGTAGTCGAGGCCCGGCTCGACGCGCGTCACGCGACCTTCGAGCACACCGACCGAGCCGGTGCCGGTGCCGCCACCCGGAACCGTTCCGGCGTCCTGCACCGACAGCACGACGTCGATGCGCGTCGCGGTGATGTCGTCCGCCTGCGCATCGCGCGGATCGGCTTCGACGCGAATCCGGTCGCCGATCTCGAGATTCTCGACCGTGTACTGCTGCCCGCGGTACCAGACCGGCGTGTTGCGTCGCGCCGCGACCGAGATCATCCGACGCGCATCCGTGGTCTCGATGACCAGCCGCCCGTCGCGATCGTTGATCTGACGGATCGTCCCTTCGACGCGGCCGCCGGTCGCGACCGTCGTTCCGACCCGCGGAGGCGTCGGCGTCGAGATGTCGCGCTGCGGATCGCGCGTCTGACCGACGCCGGTCGTGCCCGCCGCCACCGCGCGGCCGAGGAGCGTCACGCGTTGGGCGGAGTAAACGCCCTGACTGCGGAACGGCCCGCGCACTTCCACGCGATCTCCCTCGCGCAGATTCGAAAACCCCTGAGAGCCGATGAAGACTTCGGGCTTGTCGGCGATGACGGTTCCGAACCCGTGAAAGCTCGTCGTCACCGAATCCGCTTCGACCGTGATGCGCGATTGAGCCGCGTCGTCGAGCTCGATCTGCATGCGATTGCGACCTTCATCGAGATCGATGACTGTCCCAACCATCGTACGGTCCTGCCCAAAAGAGGACAGCGCGAACAGCACGCATGCCGCCCAAACTGCTGAAATTCGCAGGTTTCGTGTCATATGACCTCCAATTCGAAGATCAAATCCGCAAAGCGCTTGCCGACTACGCGCGGGTCGATACGACGCGGCCCGCGATGACGCTCTGCTGCACCGCGCGGTCGTCGCCCATGAAGATGAGTCCGGCGAGCAGATCCTCGAGCGATGAGGCGCGTCCGGTCCGCATCGCCAGCAGCGGAGTCGCGTGAAGATCGAGCACGAGAAAATCAGCGGATTTGCCGGCCTCGAGGCTGCCGGTCTCGCCGTCGAGCGTGAGCGCTCGTGCGCCGCCGAGCGTGGCGAGGTACCAGAGGTGAAACGGACTGAGCGACACGTTCTGCACCTGCTGCACTTTGTACGCGTCGGCCATGGCGTTGAAGAGCGACGGGGTGGTGCCGGCGCCGATGTCGCTGCCGAGCCCGACCACGACGCCGGCCTCCAGCACGCGATGCAGCGGAAAGAGTCCGCTGCCGAGAAAAAGATTCGAGTTGGGGCAGTGGGCGATGCGCGTGCCGCGGCGCGCGAGCAGATCGAGCTCTTCGGGCGTGAGCCACACGCCGTGCGCGAGCACCGTCCGCTCGTCGAGCAGTCCGTACCGGTCGTACACATCGGCGTACTCGGCCTCGGGGAAAAGCTCCTGCACCCACTGCACTTCGTTCCGGTTTTCGGAGATGTGCGTGTGCACCCACGCGCCCGGGAACTCGCTCTTCAACTGGCCTGCTGACTCGAGCAGCTCCGGCGTCGAAGTCGGCGCGAAGCGCGGCGTGATCGCGTATCGCAGCAGGCCGCGTCCGTGCCATTTCGTCAGCAGCTCGCGCGACTCGTCGAACGAGCGTTGCGGCGTTTCGTCGAGCAGATAGTCGGGCGCGTTGCGGTCCATCATCGTCTTCCCGACGATGCCGCGAAAACCGCGGCGCTCCGCCTCCTCGAAGAAGATGTCGGTGGCCTCGCGATGGATGGTCGAGAAGATCAGGGCGCACAACGTGCCGTTGCGCAGCAGCTCGTCGTAGAACGCGCGCGCCACACGGCGCGCATGCTCCGGATCCTCGAACTTTTTCTCGGTCGGAAACGTGTAGCGGTTCAGCCACTCGAGCAGATGGCCGCCGTACGAGCCGATCATCTCGAGCTGCGGCGCGTGCAGGTGCGTGTCAATGAAGCCGGGGGTGATCAGGTTCGCGGAGAGGTCGACGACCTCCCCTTCCGGCGCGTCGCTCCAGTCGCCGACGCTTTCAATGATCCCGTCGCCGTTGACGGCGAGATGCCCATCCTCGAAGTAGCGGTGCGATCCCTCCACGCCCGCCGTGAACGGATCGGAGAGCGGCGTGAAAATGCGCGCGCGATAAACCTGCACCGCGTGATTGTAGGGGCTGCTGCTTCACGCGGCATCGAGCAAGTGGAGGAGAGGCGATCCGCGCCTGTTCTCGTTGTGAACGGCGCAGGCCGCGCGATGAGGGGACAGGCAGGATTGCCTGTCCTCCACCACGACATCTCAGAAGCCGGAGAGCTCTTCTTCGCGTGTGTCGTGCTGCACGAGCTTCTCGAGCACCGCGGCCTGGCTTCTCGTCGTCACCACGTCATCCGCCGTCACGACGTCGTCGAGCGACGCGGTGAGCGAGAGCGACGAGCGCGTCACCGACTCGATGAACGTCGGCTCGTGCATGTTGATGATCGAGAGCTGCTCGGCCGACGATCTGCGGCGGGCGGCGCGCTCTTCGGCTTCGCGGAAGATCGGCTCGAAGCGCAGCAGCGTCCCCTCGAGTTTCAGATAGAGCTCGCAGGTGGCGCGGACATCCTCCAGGCAGTAGATCGCGATGTCTTCATGACGGCCGGCGCGATACAGCGTCTCGACCGCGCGGCCATCCATGCCTTCGGTCTTCGAACTGACGATGCCGAACGCCTTGCAGGCGAGATCGAGGTTGAAACGCATCTGCCGCGGATTGATCGTGCCGTTGAAATTCAGCACCTCGCGCAGATCGCAGTTCGGATGAAAGCGATACCGGTTGCCGATCAGCTCGCGCTTCGGCGTCAGGCCCTGGATCGCCGAGCGGATCATCAGGAACGGCCCGTCGAACTGGCGGCCGTTGAACGAGATGAAGCGGTCGTCCTTGTCGAGGTACTCCCAGAACTTTTCGAGGATCTGCCGCTCGCTGCCGGAGATCATCGTGCGGTTGCCTTCTTTGCGCGTGATGACTTCCGTCTGTCCCGGCACCTCGTACATTGCGCAGGAGCGGCCGGTCTCGGCGTTGACGATGCCGATCGTCACGATCTTGCCGGTGAACGGCGAGAGCGCACCGCGGCGCTTCTCTTCTTCCGCCTCCGCTTCGCTCATCCCTTTGATGAGGTACTCGCGAACGTAGGAATCGTGCTCTTCCCACGGCGTGCCGACGGTCTCGATGTCGATGACGAGTTTTTTCATGCGGTCTAGTTATTTTACATGACGATCGCCACTCCGTCATCCTGAGCGTAGCGAAGGATCTCAAAATGAGACGACCGACGCGGAGAGCGCCGGTCGTCGTGGCCGAGATCCTTCGCCGTCTGCGCGGCTCAGGATGACGTGAATGGTCGCGGTTCCTGAAAAAGTCTCAGGCCGCCGTCTTCAACTTGTCGAACAGCTCCTGCACCGCGTCGGCCGAGTGCTTGAGCGCGGCCGCTTCGTCGGCTTCGAGCTTGATCTCGATGATCTGCTCGAGACCATTTTTTCCGAGCTTCACCGGCACGCCGACGAAGAGGTTGTTGTAGCCGTACTCGCCGGTGAGGAACGCGGCGCACGGGAGGATCTTGCGCTTGTCTTTGAGGATCGCCTCGACCATTTCGACCGTCGACGCGCCGGGAGCGTACCAGGCGCTGGTCTTGAGGAGGTTCACGATCTCGGCGCCGCCGTTGCGGGTGCGCTCGACGATGGCGTCGATGCGGTCTTTCGCGATCAGTTCCGTGATCGGAATGCCGGCCACGGTGGAGTAGCGCGGCAGCGGCACCATCGTGTCGCCGTGCCCGCCGAGGACGAACGCGTGCGTGTTCTCGACCGAGACGTTCAGCTCCATGGCGATGAAGGCGCGCATGCGGGCGGAGTCGAGCACGCCGGCCATGCCTAGGACGCGCTCGCGCGGGAACTTCGAAACGCGGCGGGCCACTTCGCACATCGCGTCGAGCGGATTCGACACGACGATGATGATCGAGTTCGGCGAGCGCTGCGCGACCTCGCGCGTGACGCCGGCGACGATCTCCTCGTTCTTCCAGAGCAGGTCATCGCGGCTCATCCCCGGCTTGCGCGGCAGGCCGGCGGTGATCACGACCACATCCGAGTCCTCGGTGCCGTCGTAGTTGTTCGCGCCGCGCAGAATCGAGTCGTACTTTTCGACCGGCGCCGTTTCCATCATGTCGAGCGCCTTCCCCTGCGGCACGCCCTCGGCGATGTCGACGAGCACGACGTCGGCGAGCTCTTTGAGCGCGATTCCCTGGGCCACGGTCGCGCCGACGTTGCCGGCTCCGACCACTGTCACTTTCGTTTTCATACGGCTAACCTCGTTTTGGGTGCGTTATTTGCGCGCGGATTCTACTCCAATGCTTTCTGACTTCACGGCCACTGCCAATGCCATCGCCGCGACTACGAAAAAGAGCGAAAAGGAGCGGATTCTGGCCGAATATCTGCGCTCGCTCGACGACGCGGCACTCGCTCGCGCGGCGGTGTTTTTCTCCGGCTCGCCGTTCGCGCGGCGCGAAGAGCGGGTGACCGGCGTCGGCGGCGCGGCCATCGGCGACGCCGTGGCCGAGGCGACCGGGCGCACGCATGAAGAAGTGTGGGCGCCGTGGCCGAAATACGCGGACCCGGGCGACACCATCGCCGAATCCTTTCCGAACGATCCGGCGCGCGACATCACCCTCGCCGAGCTTGGCGAATGGTTCGAGCGGATCGCGGCGACGCAGGGCGCCGGCGCGAAGAAAGAGCTGCTCGTCGAGCTGCTGCGCAAGGTGAACGCGCAAGGCGCGCGGTATGTGGTGAAGATCCTGACGCGCGAGCTGCGCATCGGCCTCGTCGAAGGGCTGGTGGAGTCGTCGATTGCCAAGGCCTTCGGCCGCAAGCTCGCCGACGTGCGGCAGGCGAACATGTTCACCGGCGATATCGGTGCGACCGCGCTGCTCGCGAAAAGCGACGCGCTCACCAGCGTGGCCATGACGCTCTTTCAGCCGTTCGCGTTCATGCTCGCGCAGCCGGAGGAAGATCCCGCCGGCATCGTCGCGGCCCTCGGCGCCGGCGCCATCGCTGACGACAAGTACGACGGCATCCGTGCGCAGATCCACACGGACGGCAAAGGCGAAGTGCGGGTCTACTCCCGCACGCTCGACAACGTCACGCACCGCTTTCCGGAGCTCGAGACAGCCGCACGCGAGCTGCAGCAGAGCGCGATCCTCGACGGCGAGATCGTCGCGTTCAGCGACCGCATTCTGCCGTTCGCCATCATCCAGAAGCGCCTCGGCAGAAGACAGGTCAGCGCGAAGCTGATGGCCGACGCGCCGGTGGTCTTCTTCGCGTTCGACCTGCTCTATCTCGACGGCGAGGCGCTGTTCGAAAAGCCGCTGAGGCAGCGGCTGGAGCGCATGCGCGCGGTGCTTAGTGGAGGACAGGCGATCCCGCCTGTCCCCCCGGTGCCGACGAACGGCGAAGGACAGGCAGGATTGCCTGTCGTCCACTCTGCGATTCGCGTTGGCGAGCAATCTCCCGTTCGCGACGCCGCGCACATCGACGAGCTCTTCGACGCCGCGCGCGTTCGCGCGAACGAAGGCCTCGTGGTCAAAGATCCGAATTCGATCTACACGCCGGGGCGCCGCGGCAAGTCGTGGCTCAAGTACAAGAAGGCGCTGGCGACGCTCGACTGCGTGGTCACGAGCGCGCAGTACGGCAACGGCCGGCGCCGCGCGGTGCTCTCCGATCTCACGTTCGCGGTGCTGCGCGACGGCGAGCTGGTGAACATCGGCAAGGCCTACTCCGGCCTCACCGACGTCGAGATCGCGAACATGACCGAGCACTTTCAGCGCACCACACGCGAGCGGCACGGGCCGGTGCATGTGGTGGAGCCGACGGTCGTGCTCGAGATCGCGTTCGACCGCATTCAGGAATCGAAACGGCACAAGTCGGGATACGCGCTGCGCTTTCCGCGCATCGTGCGCATCCGCGACGACAAGACGCCGGAGCAGATCTCAACTATCGACGAGGTTCGCCGTATCTACGAGGGCCAGTTGCTGCGGGAAAAAGGAGACTGAAGAAGATGCCGCTTTATCGCTCACGCCGTTCCAGCATCATCGCCGGAGTCTGCGGCGGACTCGCCGAATGGCTCGGCTGGGATCCGACGCTCGTGCGAATCCTCTATGTGGTCGGGTCGATCGTCTCGGTCGCGTTCCCGGGACTGATCGTCTACATCATTCTCTGGGTGGCGATGCCGAAGGCGCCGTACTGAGGCGCGTCAGAACGCGGTCAGGCGCCGCGCTCCGCTTCGCGATCGGCCTCGGCGCAATCACGCGCGCAGCGGCTGCTGACGTACGCGGCCACATCGCTCGGCTCGATCGGTTTCGCGAAGATCGCCTTCACGACGTGACGGTCGGCCGGATCGGAGAAGAGCACGCGATCGGGGAACCCGGTCACCGCGACCACCGGCAGTCGCGGCGCCACGCGCGCGATGTGCGTGACGATCGACGAGCCGTGGATGCTCGGCAGAAGCATGTCCAGCACGACGCAGCAGTACAGGCCGGGCGAGGAGTTGAGCGCATGCACTGCTTCGCGGCCGTCGACCGCCACGTCGACGGTGAGTTGCGCGCGCTCGAGCGCGATGCGCATCGCGTAGCGCAGCCCCTCGTCGTCTTCGACCAGCAGGACCCTGTGTTCTCTCGACATTCGGCGCGGAACTATACCGCCTTTGCTATGCTCGCGCGCCGATGTCGATGGTGCAGAAACTCGGCGACACGTTCATCGCCGAGAGTCCGAAAGAGCTCGTGCTCGCCGACGGGTTCCGCTTCACACACGGACAGACCGTCGCGCCGTTCACGATCGTCTACGAAACGTTCGGCGAGCTGAATGCGGACCGCTCGAACGCGATCCTGGTCTGTCACGCCCTCTCCGCCGGCGCGCACGCGGCCGGCAAATACAGCGACGCGCCCGACGAAAAACCGGGCTGGTGGGATGGCCTGATCGGCTACGGCAAGCCGATCGATCTCGAGCGCTACTTCGTCGTCTGCGTGAATTTCCCCGGCTCGCCGTTCGGCACGACCGCGCCGAAATCAGTCGACGCAGAAACCGGCAAGGCGTACGGCTCGCGCTACCCCTGGCCGACGATCGAGGACGTGGTCGAGTCGGAGATGCTGGTTCTCAAACACCTCGGCATCACGCATCTGCGCGCGGTGACCGGCGGCTCGCTCGGCGGGATGCAGGTGCTGATGTGGGCGGCGATGTATCCGGAGTTCATGGACGCGATCGTGGCGATGGCCACCGGCTGCGCCGTCCCGGTGACCGGCATCGCCTGGCACATCCTCGGCCGCAAGATCATCGAATCCGATCAGCGCTTCAACGGCGGCGATTACTACGAGGAGAGCGACGACCTGCGCGGCCTGCAGGTGGCGCGCATGCTCGGCCACATGACCTATCTCTCGACCGGATCGCTGCAGCGGAAGTTCGGCCGCCGCCGCCGCGGCAGCACGCGCCAGTTCGAGATCGATTCGTACTTTGAATACCAGGGGAAAAAGTTCGCGGCGCTCTACGACGCGAACTCATACATCCGCGTGCAGGCCGCGATGGACGAGATGGATCTCGAGGAGCAGTTCGGCTCACTCGAAGCCGCGTTCGGGCGCTGGCGCGGCAAGTCGCTGCTCGTCTCCTTCGACACCGACTGGCTCTTCCCGCCGAGCGAGAGCGAGCGCGTCGCCGCCGCACTGCGCGCCAACGGAACACCCGTGGAACATCGCGAGATCGCCTCCGCGAATGGACACGACACGTTCCTCATCGACTTTCACCTGATCGGCGATCTGGTGCGCGACTTTCTCGGCTGAACGTGGAGGACAGGCAATCCTGCCTGTCCATCTAAGGCCACCGTCACGAGGGACAGGCAGGATTGCCTGTCCTCCACCTTCACTACTTGAAGCGCTCGTCCGGTTCGCTGAGCAGCTCGACTTCGTCGAGAGTCGCGATTCCGGTGCCGCCGTCGACGAGGCGATAGCCGACTGCGATGGTGCCGTCGTCGAGGCGCTCGGCCTGGATGATCACCACCGCGGTCGGCTCGCCGACGCCTTCTTCCTGCACGATCGCGCACGACGGCAGGTCGAGCTCGACCGGCTCGCCGCCGACCGCGAAAACGGCGCTTCCCTGTTCCACGTCGCGCTCCGTTGCAGCGCGTCCTTCAACGTGCGGCGTCTCGCGCCAGCGCTTCAGATCGACCGGTTCGCTCACGAGTCACAGCATAGCGCGCGAGCAACGCGAGCACGCCGGCGGCAGCGTTGAACGCGACGTCGCGCAGGTCGTAGAACCGCGACGGCAGGAGCGCCTGAATGCCTTCATCGACCCAGCCGGAGCCGAGCACGAAGACCGCCGCGAAGAGATAGCGCCTGCGCACCGGAAAGGCTTCGTACGCGAGCAGCGCCACGATGCCGTACTGGATGAAGTGAACCTTCTCTTCGGGACTGCGCATCGGCACGATCGCCACGGCGTAAATCGCGCCGACGGCGAGCAGCGAAACGAGCGCGCGGACGTTGCGGCGCCGCGGATCGCGAAAGATCAGCCACAACATGCAGGCGGCCGCGATCGAGAACGACACCGCGACGCTGACGCGCAACATCCCGCTGTCGCGCAGGTAATTCGTGACCGTGCGAACGGAGCCGAGGGTCGCGTAAATCGCGAGGAGGTAGACGGCCAAGGCGATCCGCGAGGCGGGAAGCGACATCGCCGGAGATTACGACGCTCGCCGCGCGAACGTCGCTCGATCGCAGAACACGCGCGCGCCGAGCTTCCTCCCCGTCATCCTGAGCTTTAGCGAAGGATCTCAGCCGCGACGGCCGTCGCATTTTGAGATCCTTCCCTTGCGCTCAGGATGACGCAGGAAGTGATCGTGTCGCTTTACTCGTTCGCTGCGGCGGGAGGGGTGATCGGGGCGCGGTGATCGCACTCGGGGTTGTTGCAGTACTCGATGTGGCCCTCGCGCTTCGTCTCTTTTTCGAGGAGATACGGTGCGTGGCACTTCGGGCACTCGCGACCGACGGGGCGATTGTTCAGCGTGAACTCGCACTTTGGATAGCGGTTGCAGGAGAAGAAGACGCCGCGGCGCGAGATGCGCTCGACCAGCTCTCCTTCATTGCAGCTCGGGCACTTCACGCCGGTCGGCTTCGGCGGCGTGGAAGCTTTGCGGCCGATCTTGCGGATGGTCTTGCAGTCGGGGTACCCGGAGCAGGAGTAGAACGGACCGTAGCGGCCGCTCTTGAGGATCATCTCCTTGCCGCAGTTCTCGCACGGGGGTTGCGGGTCGGTCGGCAGGTTTGCGGCCTGCTTCATCAGCTTCGGATCTTTGGTGTTCTTGCAGTCGGGGTAGCCGGTGCACGCGAAGAACTGGCCGAAACGCGAGCGCTTGAGCTGCATCGGCTTGTTGCATTTGTCGCAGATGATCTGCTCGTCGTCGGACGTCGCTTCCGCGGCGTCGCCCTTCGGCATTTCCTTGGTGGTCTTGCACTCGGGGTAGTTCGTGCAGGCGAGGAACTCGCCGAAGCGGCCGAACTTGATGACCATCGGCGACGCGCAGTTCTCGCACTTCTCGTCGGTCTCGAGGCCGCTGCCTTTGACCTGCGTCATCTCTTTGCCGGCGCGCTCGAGGTCGATGTTGAACTTCACCGAGAACTCGCGCATCAGGTCGGTCCACTCGCGCTGACCGTCCTCCACGTTGTCGAGCTTCACTTCCATCTCGGCGGTGTAGCCCTCGTCGATGATGTCGCCGAAGGACTGCTTGAGCAGCTTCACGACGAGTGAGCCGAGGTGCGTCGGGTGGAACTTGCCGTCGTGCTTGTACGTGTAGTCGCGGGCCTGAATGGTGGTGAGGATCGCGCCGTACGTGGAGGGGCGGCCGATGCCGTTTTCTTCTAGCGCCTTCACGAGCGTCGCTTCGGTGTAGCGCGGCGCCGGCTGGGTGAAGTTCTGTTTCGTGTCGAGCTCCAGCAGCTCGAGCACGTCTCCTTCGTTCAGGGGCGGCAGCGCCTTATCGTTCTTCTTCTCGCCGTCTTCGTCGTCATCTTCACCCGGCGCATCCTGGAAGACTGCCAGGAACCCGGCGAACTTCTGCACTTCGCCTGAAGCGCGGAGGGTGAGATTGCCGACCGTGATGTCGGCATCGGTGACGTCGAAAAGGGCCGGCTTCATCTGCGACGCGACGAAGCGGTCCCAGATCATCTTGTAGAGGCTGTACTCCTCGCGGGTGAGGAAGTCCTTGATCCGCTCGGGATCGAGATCCATCGACGTCGGGCGGATGGCCTCGTGCGCTTCCTGCGCCTGTGCACCTTTTTTGACACGATAAGCGTTAGGCTTTTCGGGAAGAATATCGTTGCCATATTTGGCAGCGATATGCAGCCGCACTTCGGCGAGGGCGTCGTCGCTGATGCGCACCGAGTCGGTACGCATGTAGGTAATGAGGCCGGCGAAGCCGAAGCTGCCGAGCTCTTTGCCTTCGTACAGTTTCTGCGCGACCTGCATGGTGCGCTTCACCGGCCACTTGAAGCGGTTGTAGGCGGTGCGCTGCAGGGTGGAGGTGATGAACGGCGGAGCGGCGGACTGCTTCCGCTCTTTGCGCGCCACTTCGGTGATGACGTACTTGCCGCTCTTCAGAGCCGCTTCGATTTTGCGGGCCTGCTCTTCGGTTCCGACTTCGGCTTTCTTGCCGTCGATCTTCGTCAGCTTCGCCACGAACGGCGGCGGCGCGCTGGCGGAGAGACGGGCGCCGAAGGTCCAGTACTCGACCGGGACGAACGCTTTGATCTCCTCTTCGCGGTCGACGATCATCTTCATCGCCACCGACTGCACGCGGCCGGCGGAGAGACCGCGGCGGACTTTGTCCCAGAGGAGCGGCGAGAGTTTGTAGCCGACCAGGCGATCGAGAACGCGGCGCGCCTGCTGGGCGTTCACCTTGTTCATGTCGATCTCGCCCGGCTGTTCGATTGCCTTGCGGACGGCGTTCTTGGTGATCTCGTGGAAGAGGATGCGCCGGACCTTTTTGGCGTCGGTGCCCAAAAGGTTCACCACGTGCCAGCCGATGGCTTCTCCTTCGCGATCAGGGTCGGAGGCGATGAAGATGGTGTCGGCTTTTTTTGCGGCGGCGCGGAGCTCGCTCACGACCTTCTCTTTGCCTTCGAGAATTTCGTAATGCGGGAGGAAGGTGACTTCGTCCACGCCGAGGTCGCTCTTCGGCAGATCGCGTACGTGACCGACCGACGCTTTGACCACGTAATCGCTTCCGATGAACTTGTTGATGGTCTTCGCTTTCGCGGGAGACTCGACGATGACGAGGTTTTTGGCCATTGCGGAACGCCCCAAACTGACGCGGCGACCGGCCTTATTCCGGTGCGTCGCGGTGGAAAGACGATATCAAAGGGACTGCGGAGAGCTGCAAACCTCTACAGCGTGTGGGACTTACGCGTGCTCGCTGATCGTCATTGCGAACCGCGACGACGGCGAGGGAGCTCGCCTTCCGACGGCAGGCGCAACTGGCCACCGCCTCGTATTTCGAGATCCTTCGCTGCGCTCAGGATGACGCTGGCGCGTCACTCCTCGTCGTCGTCTTCGCCGCCGGCGCTCTTGTACTTTTTGGTCTTGTTGTAGAGCGTCTTGTACGAGATGCCGAGGATGTCGGCGGTCTTGCGGCGATCGCCGTCGGTCATGGCGAGCGTTTCCTCGATCACGATCCGCTCGACCTCTTCCATCGGCTGCCCGAGCGGGATGCTCACCGCGTTCTTGGAGCGCTTGCGGCGATTGCCGGCGAGCTTGTCGGGGAGGCATTCGACGGTGAGCGTGTCGGTGCGGGCCATGATGAACGCGCGGTTGACGACGTTGCGCAGCTCGCGCACGTTGCCCGGCCATTCGTAGGCCTGCAGCGCTTCGATGAACTCGGGGTCGATCTTCTCGACCTTCTTCTCTTCGGTCTCGTTGAGCTTCTGGAGAAAAAAGTGCGAGAAGAGCGGGATGTCTTCGAGGCGCTCGCGCAGCGGCGGCACGTCGATCGGGAAAACGTTCAGGCGGTAGTAGAGATCTTCGCGCATGCGGCCGCCCTGGATGGCCATCTGCGGATCGCGGTTCGACGCGGCAACGATGCGCGCGTCGATGTTGATCTCCTCGTTGCCGCCGACGCGGCGGAACTTGCCTTCTTCGAGCACGCGCAGGAGCTTGACCTGCAGCTCGATCGGCATCTCGGTGATTTCATCGAGGAAGACCGTGCCGCCTTTGGCCATCTCGAAGTAGCCCTCGCGACGCTTGATGGCGTTCGTGAAGGCGCCCTTCTCGTGACCGAAGATCTCGGACTCGATGAGGGTCGGCGAGATCGCACCACAGTTGAAGGCGATGAACGGTTTGTTGCGGCGGCGGGAGAGGTAGTGAATCGTGTTCGCGACGACTTCTTTGCCGGAGCCCGACTCGCCGACGATGAAGACGTTGGCGTCGGTGTTCGCAACCATCTCCAGCTCTTCGAACAGCCGCTGCATGCGCGGCGATTTGCCGACGAGGTGGCCGAGGGCGCCCATCTTCTGGAGCTGCCGCCGAAGCTCGATGATCTCCTGCTTCATCATCTGCTTGTCTTCGACCGACTTGAGGATGACCTGCAGGCGCGGGAGGTCGACCGGCTTGGTGACGTAATCCTCGGCGCCGACTTTGAGCGCCTTGACCGCGGAATCAACGGTCGCGTGGCCGGTCAGAATCACGACCGAGACGTCGGGAAAACTCTCTTTGATGCGGTGCAGCAGATCGAGACCGGAGCCGTCGGGGAGTTTGAGGTCGACGATCGCGACATCGGGGATGAGCTTATTGATGGAGTTCCAGCCCGCTTTGACCGTGTCGGCGACTTCGGGCTCGTAGCCCCACTCCTCTACGACGTCGGCCATGCCGGCGCTGGTCGCGCGATCATCATCGACAATCAGGACTCTTTTCATTCTGCTCCCAGAGGAAAGGACAACCTCACCGAGACCTTATCACGTTCGTCCGCGGCCATCAGCTCTCCACCATAGGTCTCGGCGATGAGCCGCGCAACCGCGAGCGAGAGGTCGGGGTTGCCGTCAGCGTCGGTGTGATAGAGCTTGAAAATTCTGGTCAGCTCCAGGTCGGCGACGTCGGATCGGCCGCTGATGCTGATCGTGTATGTGTGCGCGTCGCGAGTGACCGTTGCGCTGCGCGATTCAGGCGTCAGTAGTTTCGACGCACCCTCGAAGAACAACCTGCACGCCTGACGGATTCTCGCCTCGTGCGCCTCGATCATGGCCGCCCCGCCCGCGTCGAGCGCGACGCCGAACGACGCCGCCGCTTCGGCCGCGATCGCGGCGAAGTCGATCGCTTGCGGCGCATCGCCGGGCGGCGGAGTGGAGAGAAGAAAGATCGAGTCGAAGATGCGTCCCATGCGGCGCAGCTCCGTCTCGATGGCGTGCGTGTAGCTCGCGATCTTCTCGTCTTCGTCGCCGACGAGTTTGCGCATGCGCATGCGCAGCAGCTCGAGGTTGAGCACCGCGACATTCAGCGGCGTCTTCAAGTCGTGCGCAGTGTCCGCGCTGCGCAGAAAGTTCACGCGCGCAAAGGTCTCGAGCCAACGCTCCATGATTTTGAACCGCGCTGCGTGATGCAAAGTGGGGGCCGGTGGGGTGTTGCTGGTCGCTGGTTGTTGGTTGCTTGTGACTCATTGCCTGGACGTCAGGCGCTGCCTCACAAGCAACTAGCAACCAGCAACAGCCTCTCCGCTAATCGCGGCCCAAATTGATCATCGCGATCGACTCTTCGAGACGGGCTTCCGCGGCGGCAAAGTTGACGTCGTGGAAGGAGAGCTCCGCGATTTCACGCTCGGCTTCGAGGCGCGCCTGCTCGGCTCCGGCGCGGTCGATCTCGCCGGGGAGGAAGCCGCGTTCGGCGAGGACGATCACGCGGTCGGGGAGCACTTCCGCAAATCCCCACGAAATGACGAGCCGCTCCGTCTTCGTACCGGTGCGGTAACGGAGCGGCCCGATGCGCAGCGTGGCGAGCAGCGGCGTGTGACCGGGAAGGACGCCGATCTCGCCGTCGGTCGCCGGCAGCACGACTTCGTCGGCCTGCACGTCGATGATCTTCCGCTCGCGCGTGACGACGGTGAGATTGATCCGGTTCGGGAGATCGGCCATTTCGTTTCCTTACGCTGCCTCGCGCTTCATCTGCTCGTAGCGCTCGATGACTTGCTCGATGGTGCCCTGCAGCAGGAACGCCTGCTCCGGAATCTCGTCGTGCTTGCCGTCGACGATCTCGCGGAAGCCGCGGATGGTGTCGGCGATCTTGACGTACTGACCCTTGATGCCGGTGAACTGCTCGGCCACGTGGAACGGCTGCGAGAGGAAGCGCTGGATCTTGCGTGCGCGCGAAACGATCACGCGATCTTCTTCCGACAGTTCGTCGATGCCGAGGATGGCGATGATGTCCTGGAGATCCTTGTACTTCTGCAGAACCGCCTGCACCGCGCGCGCGGTGTTGTAGTGCTCTTCGCCGAGGATGCGCGGGTCGAGAATCTTGGACGTCGAGGCGAGCGGATCGACGGCGGGATAGATTCCGAGCTCCGCGATCTGACGCGACAGAACGGTGGTCGCGTCGAGGTGAGCGAATGCCGTTGCCGGCGCCGGATCGGTGAGATCATCGGCGGGAACGTAGATCGCCTGAACGGAAGTGATGGAGCCCTTCTTGGTCGAGGTGATGCGCTCCTGCAGCTCGCCCATCTCGGTGGCGAGGTTCGGCTGGTAGCCGACCGCGCTCGGCATACGGCCGAGCAGTGCCGACACTTCAGAACCGGCCTGCGTGAAGCGGAAGATGTTGTCGATGAAGAGCAGCACGTCCTGACCTTCGACGTCGCGGAAGTACTCGGCGACGGTGAGGCCGGTCAGGCCGACGCGCAGACGCGCTCCGGGCGGCTCGGTCATCTGGCCGTAGATCAGGGCCGCTTTCGACTTCGACGGATCGCCGGGCGTGATGACGCCGGTCTCTTCGAATTCGAGATAGAGGTCGTTGCCTTCGCGGGTGCGCTCGCCGACGCCGGCGAACACCGAGAAGCCGCCGTGCTGCTTGGCGACGTTGGTGATGAGCTCGAGAATGAGAACGGTCTTGCCGACGCCGGCGCCGCCGAACAGGCCGGTCTTGCCGCCCTTGGTGTACGGCTCGAGGAGGTCGATGACTTTGATGCCGGTCTCGAACATCTCGATGCCGGTGGCCTGGTCTTCGAACTTCGGCGCCTCGCGGTGAATGGACCAGCGGAGCTCGGAATTGACCGGCCCGCGCTCGTCGACCGGCTCGCCGAGGACGTTCAGGATACGGCCGAGGCACTCGCGTCCGACGGGGACGGAGATCGGCGCGCCGGTGTCGATGGCGCGCATGCCGCGGACCATGCCGTCGGTCGGCTTCATCGCGACGCAGCGCACCTGGTTCTCACCGATGTGGTTCGCCACCTCGACGATGACGTCGATCTTGACCTTGCCGAACTCGCCCTCGTCGAAGATGCGGATCGCGTTGTGAAGCGCCGGAAGATGCCCTTCCGGAAACTCGATGTCGACGGCCGGTCCGATGATCTGGACCACGCGGCCGATCTGCTGGGTCTCGGTTGCTGTCGCTGTTGCCATGTTGTTCTCCGAACTCGTTGTCGGTCATCGGTTGTCAGTTGTCTGTACTGAGTGGCCCGGGCGTTACCGCGCGGACAACCGACAACTGAGAACCGACAACATCAGGTCTTGCTAGTGTCCCGCCGCCGCCGCGCCGCTGACGATCTCGATGATTTCCTTCGTGATCGAGGCCTGGCGGATGCGGTTGTACGTCAGGGTGAGGTGGCTGATCATTTCGGATGCGTTTTTGGTCGCCGATTCCATCGCGGTCATGCGCGCGCCCTGTTCGGCGGCTGCCGACTCGAGCAGCACGCGGTAGAGCTGAAACTCGATGTGCTTCGGCAGGAGGTCGCTGAGGATCTGCTCCGGGCCGGGCGCATAGATGTAGTCGATGGCCGACGCGTCGGGGCTCACGACGGCGCGCGGGAGCGGGAGCAGACGCTCGAGCGTGACGCGCTGTGCGATGACCGACTTGAACTCGTTGTAAATGACGTAAACCGCGTCGAACTCGCCGTTCACGAAATCGGCCGTCAGCGCCTGCGCGATCTCCCGCGCGGTCTCGAGCGAGAGCGCCTGATACACCTGCGCGCCCTGGCGGCGGATCGGGATGGTGCGGCGGCGGAAGAACTCTATGGCCTTGCGTCCGATCGGAAGCAGCTCGACGTGCGGCCACCCCTTCTCCACGATCGCGTTCTGCGCGTTGCGGATGATGTTCGCGTTGAACGCGCCGCAGAGACCGCGGTCCGCAGTGACGACGAGGAGGAGCACTTTGTTCTCCTCTTCGCGGTCCTGCAGCAGCGGATGCGTGGCGAGATCGGCGCGCGTCGAGAGCGACGCGAGCAGCTCGCGCAGCGCGGCCGAATACGGACGCGCGGCCATCATCCGCTCCTGCGCGCGGCGCAGCTTCGCGGCGGAAACCATCTTCATCGCCTTGGTGATCTGCTGCGTGTTCTTGGTGCTGCGGATCCTGCGGCGGAGGTCGATCGTGCTCGGCATGTTCGTTCTTCGTGTCGCGCTTACGCCGCGAGCACGCCGGCGTTGTCTTTCACGTACTGATCTTTGAATGCGGTGAGCGCGGTGCGCAGGCGGCCTTCGACTTCCGCGTCGAACTTCGGCGAAGTCTCGAGGAGGCCGACCAGTTCCGCATGCTCGTCGCTGAGGTGCTGGTGCAGCGCCGCTTCGAACGGACGAACCGCTTCGACCGCGAGATTGTCGAAGAAGCCTTTGGTGCCGGCGTAAACCGAGGCCGTCTGGAGGCCGACGCGCAGCGGCGCGTACTGCCCCTGCTTGAGCACTTCGACCAGACGCTTGCCGCGGTTGAGCTGCGCCTGCGTGGTCTTGTCGAGGTCGGAGCCGAACTGCGCGAACGCCGCGAGCTCGCGGTACTGCGCGAGGTCGAGACGGAGCGTGCCGGAGACCGAGCGCATCGAGCGCACCTGCGCCGAGCCGCCGACGCGCGACACCGAGATGCCGACGTTGATGGCCGGCCGGACGCCGGAGTGGAAGAGGTCCGTCTCGAGGAAGATCTGGCCGTCGGTGATGGAGATGACGTTGGTCGGGATGTACGCCGAGACGTCACCAGCCTGCGTTTCGATGATCGGCAGCGCGGTCATCGAGCCGCCGCCGTTCGCGTCGCTCAGTTTCGAGGCGCGCTCCAGAAGGCGGGAGTGGAGATAGAAAACGTCGCCGGGATACGCCTCGCGGCCCGGCGGGCGGCGGAGCAGGAGCGAGATCTCGCGGTACGCCGCGGCGTGTTTGGAGAGATCGTCGTAGATGACCAGCGCGTGCTGGCCGTTGTACATGAAGTACTCGCCCATCGCCGCGCCGGCGTACGGCGCGAGGTACTGCAGCGGGGCGGCTTCCGAAGCGGACGCGTTCACGATGATCGTGTAGTCCATCGCGCCGTACTCTTCGAGCGTCTTCACGATCTGCGCGACGGTCGACTTCTTCTGACCGATCGCCACGTAGATGCAGATGACGTTCTTCCCCTTCTGATTGATGATCGTGTCGACCGCGACGGCGGTCTTGCCGGTCTGGCGGTCGCCGATGATCAGCTCGCGCTGGCCGCGGCCAATCGGAATCATCGCGTCGATCGCTTTGATGCCGGTCTGCAGCGGCTCTTTGACCGGCTTGCGGTCGACGACGCCCGGAGCGAGGCGCTCGATGGGATAGAACTCGGTCGTTGCGGCGGGTCCCTTGCCGTCGATCGGAACGCCGAGCGCGTTCACCACGCGTCCGACCATGGCCGGTCCGACCGGGACCGACATGATGCGGCCGGTGCGCTTGCACTGATCGCCTTCTTTCAGCTCGTGGTAATCGCCGAGCAGAACGCAGCCGACGTTGTCTTCCTCGAGGTTGAGCGCGAGGCCCATGACGTTGTGCGGGAACTCGACGAGCTCACCGGCCATGACGCGCTCGAGGCCGTAGACGCGGGCGATGCCGTCGCCGACGGAGGTGACGGAGCCGACTTCGGTGACGTCGACGCCGCGGCCGATCCCCGTCAATTGCTGACGGATAATCTGCGTGATTTCTTCTGCCTTCAAATCGACAGCCATTTTGTGTTCTCCGATATCAGTGGCGCGAATGCGTACCGTTAATGATTAAGCTAATGACGCGCGGAATTTGTTGATCTTGCCGACAACCGAGGCATCCCAGATCTCGCTGCCGATCCGGACAACGAAGCCGCCGAGCAGCTCCGGGTCGGTCTTGATGTCGAGCTCCACTTTCTTGCCGACTTTGGCGGAAAGGGTCTCGGCGAGCTGCTGGATCTCGTCGTGGCCGAGCGGCTTGGCGGTGCGCACTTCGGCGATGGCGATGCCAAGGGCGGCGTTCACGTAGGCGCCGAGGGCCTGGACGATTGCGTCGATGTCGTTGATGCGGTGATGCTGCACGAGCACTTCGAGGGTGCGGGTGGCGAGCTCCGATGCGTTCATCTTGCTCGCGAGAGGGCGGGTGATGGTGAGCTTGGTCGCTTCGTCGACCGGGTTCGCGTAAAGGTCGTGCAGCTCGCGCGAGCTGCGCAACGCGTTCGCGAAGATCATCAGCTCGCCGCGCAGCGCGCTGGCGTTCTGCGGTGAGCCGGCGGCATCCATGATCGCGCGGGCGTACGGGCGTGCAAAACGGCGGATCATGAGCGCACCTCACCCACTTCGCGCAAGCTGTCCTGGAAGAGCTTGTGCTGGTCCTGTTCGGTAATTTTCTCGCGCAGGATGGCTTCGGCGCGCTCGCTGGCGAGCTGGCCGGCGAACGCGGTGAGCTCGGTGCGCGCGTGCTTGAGACGGTTGTCGACTTCGGTGCGCGCGACGCTCAGGATCTTCTGCGACTCCGCTTCGGCCGCGGCCATCAGCTCGCGCTTCTGGCGCTCCCCTTCCGCCGCGGCGCGCTCGTGAATCGCACGAACCTCGGCTTCGATGGCCGCGAGCCGCGTCTGAATCTCGCCCGCCATCTGATCGGCGCGGGTGCGACGCTCGCGCGCTTCTTCGTTCGCACGGCGAATCGCGGCGCTGCGCTCGGCGAACGCTTTTCCGACCGGCCCCTTCACCAGGTACACGAGCACGCCGATGAACAGCACCATGTTCGCGAGCTTGAGGATCCAGCCAGGGATGCCGAAGTAGGTCTTTTCGTGATGCGCTTCCGCGGCCGCGCCATGCTCTGTCGGATGCGCGACTTCATGCGCTTCGTTTTCAGCGCCGTGCGCCGCGGACGCGCCGGTCTTGTCGTGCGGCGCGGTGGCGGTGTTGTCGTGCTGCGCGATGTTGTCGTGCTGCGCGAACAGGGCGGGAGTGATGGCGAGCATCGCGATGAGCAGCAGGCGGCGCATCAGACGGCCCTCCCGAGAATGCGCTCGGCCGCGAGACGGGCGAGTGCGTCGGACTCGCGAACGATCTGCTCGCGCGCAACTGCAACGTCAGCGCTCAACCTCTGGTCGGCCTCGGCGATGGTCTGCCGCGCCTCGGCGTTGGTGCGGTCGACGACGTCCTGACGGTACGCGCCCGCTTCACCGCGCGCACGCTCGCGCACCGCGGCCGCCTCGCGCTTCGCGATCTGCAACTGCGCCTCCGTCTGCGCGGTTGCTTCGGAGAGGCGCGCCAGTGCGTCTTCGTACAGTTTGTCTGCCGATTTCGTCTCGCTCTCGCGAGCGTCCAGCACCTCGTTGATCGGGCGGAGGAAGAACTTCCGCACGACCATGTAGTTGAGGACGAAGATCACCATGATCGCGAGCAGAGACAGATCGGGCGCTAAGTTGATTTGCATACTTTTTTTTTCGTGGCAGGGGTCTGTGGAGGAGGGCTCCCAGGGAGCGCACACGACCCCAAAAAGCCGGGGCTGTATACCACATCGGAAAGAACGTTGTCACGCCGCCCGTTGTGCGCTGAGGCGTGACGAACGACAACTATAAAGACATTCTCGACCGGGCTGACGAACACTTCGCGGAGGTGATGCGGACGCAGCCGCAGAACCTCGCCTGCGGTGCCGGTTGCTCGCTCTGCTGCTATGGCCTGTTCGAGATCGGCTCAGGCGACGTGCCGGTGATCGCGGAAGGGCTCGCGAAGCTCCACCCGATGCGGAGGAGGAAGGTCGTTCGCCGCGCGCTGGAGATCGTGGAGCAGAACGCCCATCCGAATCTCCGCGAGTGCTCACCCGAAGAGAAGGAAGCGTTCTTCGATCGGACGCAGTCGACGCCCTGCCCGAACCTGGACGACAACGGCCTCTGCATGATGTACGAGCACCGTCCGCTGGTCTGCCGCACGTTCGGGCTTCCGCTCCGCGAAGGGGCGACATACGTCGGCGACATCTGCGAGCTGAATTTCACGCAATCCACCTCTACGGATTGCATGAAGGCCGCCTGGGACCTGGAATGGGAGGATGTCCTCGGCACGGAGGATGAGTTCACGATTCCGGAAGCAATCGTGCTGATCGCCCGCATGCGCGGGTGGGCGTAGTCGGGACAAGGGGACGACCGGGAGCGCCTCCGGCGGGCCGGCGGGGCCGGCAGCCCTTGTTGCTCTGCAGG
>DASVRB010000114.1:0-5010 GCA_036388835.1 Thermoanaerobaculia bacterium
CATCCGGCGCGTCTCATTCAGTTCGACGTCAATGCCGCCGAGACAACGGTTGTTGCCGATCCCGATCGCATGCGCCAGGTGGTCGACAACCTCTTGTCGAACGCGCTGAAGTACTCGCCCGAGGGAAGCGACATCGATGTGCGCGTCGTCAGCGAGGATGGTCACGTCGCGACGTCCGTGACCGATCACGGCATCGGCATTCCACGCGACGAGATCCCGCAGCTCTTCGAACGTTTCCACCGCGCGCGCAACGTGTCGAGCCGCTACTACGGCGGTCTCGGCCTCGGCCTCTACATCGCCCGCGCCATCGTCGAAGCACACGGCGGCGAGATCACGGTCGAGAGCGAAGAAGGCTCCGGCTCCACGTTCACGATGCGCCTGCCCATCCCCGCGTAATCTGGAGTGCGGTGACGCCAGTCACCGCTTTAGCTCCGGCTGGCGCAGTGAAAGCGGCCGACTTCCCCTCTCGTCATCCTGAGCGTCAGCGAAGGATCTCAGCCGCGACGGCCGTCGCATTTTGAGATCCTTCGCTGACGCTCAGGATGACGGGGAGCGCCAGATTTCACACCGGCTTCACCTCTCCTGCCCTTCGGCTTTTCTCCTGACCGCGAGACTGCACCCGCGTCTCGTCCAACGACGCGCAAGGAGAAAAACCGGAATGAAACTGAAGTCGCTCCTCCTGTCGGCGGTGTTGCTCGTCTCGCTGCCTCTGGTCGCGGATGAAGCAAAAGTCATCACCGAGAAAGCCATCGAAGCGGCGGCGGTGCAGACGCCGCAGGAACCGCAGCAGCAGCCCGAGACCGAGCCCGGCTCGGATGAAGTGCAGCCCGGCACCGCCACCACGCCGAGCGCGGACGAAACGAACGGCCGCCTCGACGGCTTCGGCGAGGCCATCACCGAAGTCCGCAACTCGCTCGAGAACCTGAATCGCATGCGTATCTCGGGCTACATCCAGCCGCAGTACGTGCATGACGAGCGCTCGCGCAACGAGCTTGGCGGCACGAGCGGCACGCGCAACCTCGATCAGTTCTCCGTGCGCCGCGCGCGCGTGAAGTTCACGTATCAGTTCAGCCCCACCTCGCGCTTCGTCCTGCAGCCCGACGTCACGTCGTCCGGCGTCACGCTCAAGGATGGTTACGTCGAGTTCACCGAGCCGTGGACCGCGTGGAAGAACACGCTCACCGCCGGTCAGTTCAACTGGCCGTTCGGGTTCGAGATCATGTACTCGTCGAGCGCACGCGAGATGCCGGAGCGCTCGCGCGTCATCCGCACGCTCTTCCCCGGCGAGCGCGATCGCGGCGTGATGCTGTCGGGCCTCGGCTTCGGCGAGCGTTTCCGCTACCAGGTCGCGGTGGTCAACGGCACCGGCACCTCGCGCGCCGACGACGTGAACAAGCGCAAAGACGTCGTCGGCCGCGTCGGCTATTCGCTCGGAGCGTTCGACATCGGCGCATCGCTCTACCGCGGCGCCGACATCGTCGCCACCAGCACCGTCGCCACCGGCGTCGAGTTCGACAAGCAGCGCCAGGGCATCGATTTCCAGTGGGCCACTCCGGTCCCGGGCCTCGGCGTCCGCGGTGAGTACATCAGCGGCAAACAGGCGCCCGGCGCGAACACCACGCGCACCGAATCATTCGACGTCGACGGCTGGTATTTCTACGCGATCCAGAACCTCGGCACGCGCCATCAGCTCGTCGCGCGCATCGACGAATACGATCCGAACACCGATGCGAACAACGACGCGGTGCGCACCATCGGCGGCTCCTACATCTTCCACTGGGACGCCAACAGCAAAGTGATGCTCGCGTACGAAATGCCGGAAAACGAAGCGAACGATCCGGACGACAACGTCTTCACGCTTCGCTACCAGTACTCCTTCTAGTCCGCGCGCCCGAGAGAAACGGGACAGGCAGGATTGCCTGTCCTCCACCACAGGAGAAACCCATGAAGAAACTCATTGCAGCACTGCTCATCACGCTTCCCGTCTTCGCCGCGAAGCCGATCTCCATCAAGGGGTCGGACACGATGGTCATCATGAACGCGCGTCTCGCCGAGACGTTCATGGCCAAACAGCCCGGCACCACCATCCAGGTCACCGGCGGCGGCTCGGGCGTAGGCATCGCCGCACTCATCAACGGCACGACCGACATCGCCGCTTCGTCGCGTCCGATCAAAGCGAGTGAGACCGACAAGCTGAAGTCGCGCTTCGCCACCACCGGTTTCTCCTATCCGATCGCGCGCGACGGTCTGTCCGTCTATCTCAACGACCGCAACCCGGTGCGCGAGCTCACGATCGCGCAGCTTCGCGACATCTACACCGGCCGCATCACCAACTGGAAGCAGGTCGGCGGCAATGACGCCACGATCATTCTTTACTCGCGCGAGAACTCGTCCGGCACGTATCAATACTTCAAAGACACCGTGCTGATGGGCAGAGACTACTCGCCGCGCGCGCAGACGCTGCAGGGCACCGCGGGCGTCGTGAACGCGGTGGCGAAAGATGCGAACGGCATCGGCTACGGCGGTGCGGCGTATGCGAAAGGCATCCGTTTCGCGGCCATCAAGAAAGACGCGAACAGCCCGGCCATCATGCCGTCGCTCGAGACCGTGCGCAGCGGGCAATACCCGATCAGCCGCTTCCTCTATCTCTACACGCGCGTCCGTCCGTCGAAGGAGATGAAGGCGTTCATCGACTGGGCCACCGGGCCCGAGGGACAGCAGATCGTCACCAAGGTCGGCTACTTCCCGGTTCGTTAGTGCAGTACATGCGCGCCGCGCAGACTCTCGCGAATCTGCGCGGCCGCGGCGTCATAATCGCCGGCCAATGCCCCGCAAGCGGATTGCCGCGATCGACGTCGGAACCAATTCGATCCACATGGTGGTCGTGGAGCAGCAACGCCACGGCTACCGTGTGATCGACAAAGAAAAAGAGATGGTGCAGCTCGGTCGCGGCAGCCTCGAAGGGCGGCCGCTGACCGACGAGGCGATGGCGCGCGGCGTCGCGGCGCTGCAGCGGATGGCCGGCATCGCCGAGCGCTGGCAGGTCAGCGAAGTCGTGGCGGTCGCCACGAGCGCGATGCGCGAGGCGCCGAACGGTGCGCGCTTCATCAGCGCCGCGCAGAAGGCTTCCGGGATCGTGGTGCGCGTGATCTCGGGCGAGGAAGAAGCCGACTACATCTACCGCGCCGTCCGCTCCGCGATCGATTTTCATGGCGGCACCGCGCTGGCGGTCGACATCGGCGGCGGCAGCGTCGAGCTGATCGTCGGCACGCGGGACGAGGTCTTTCTCACGCGCAGCGAGCCGGTCGGCGCGTTGCGCATCGCGCAGATGTTCGATCTCGATCGCGCCTCGGCGCCCGACTCGGTCGATGAATGCCGCAAGCACGTGCGCAAGCAGCTCAAGAAGACGCTCACCGCCGTCGCGCGCCTCGGCTTCGATTTCTCTGTCGGCACATCCGGCACCATCGTCACGCTCTCGTCACTCGCGGCGGCGACCGGCGACGGCATGTCATCCGGCCTGCGCTGGCTTTCGCGCAAACGTCTGCGCGAAGTGATCGACGCGCTGACGCCTCTGTCCGCGAGCGAGCGCGCACGCCGGTTCGCGATCGACGAGCGGCGCGCGGAGACGATTCTCGCCGGCGCGATCGTGCTCGACGAGATCATGCGCAAGCTCGACATCGAGCAACTGCGCGCATGCGACGCGGCACTGCGCGAAGGAATCGTCGAACGCGTGCTCGATGAAGTGCGCCAGCCGCCGAAGAAGGGCGACAGCGTGCGCCGCACATCGGTCCTCGGCCTGGTCGACCGCAGCGACGTCGAGCGCGCGCACGCGGTGCACGTGGCCCGGCTCGCGCTCCGCATCTTCGACCAGACCGAAGAACTGCATCGCCTGCGCACCGGCGAGCGCGAACTGCTCGAATACTCCGCGCTCCTGCACGAAGTGGGGACGCACGTCTCGTATCAGGATCATCAGCAGCATTCGTATTACCTGATCAGTCACGCGCGGTTGCGCGGCTTCACCACCGATCAGGTGGCGATCGTGGCCAACGTCGCGCGCTACTACCGCAAGACCACGCCGAGCGACGAGCACGAGAACTTCGCGCAGCTCTCGCCGTCGCAGCAGGAAGTGGTGCGCAAGCTCGTCGCGATCCTGCGCATCGCCGACGCGCTCGATCGCGGACGGAGACGTGCGGTGCGCGACGTCGGCGTCGATGCGGAGGACGGCACGGTGCGCTTCCGCGTCCGTCTGCGCGGCGACGCCGAGGTCGAGCTCGCGTCGGCCGCAAAACGTGCGAAGTACTTTGGAAAGGTGTTCGAGACCGATGTCCACTTCGAAGAAAAAGCCGGCGCCGCGTGACCGCTTCATCGTCTTTCTCCGCCACGGAATCGCAGAGGATGCGACGCCGGAAAAGAAAGACGAGGACCGCAGCCTGACGCCGGAAGGACATGCGCGGATGAAGCAGATCGCGCGCGGCCTCGAGCGCGCCCTGCCGCGCGCGGAGGCCATCTATTCGAGCCCGCTCCTGCGCGCCGTGCAGACCTCGCTCTGGGTGTCGAAGGCGTATCGCTCGCGCCTCGACATCAACACCGTCGACCTGCTCGTCCCCGACGCAGATCCGAAGCAATTCCGCGCGCTCGTGGATTCGATTCAGGAAGCGCGCGCGATCGTGGTCGGCCACGAGCCGAGCCTCACCGAAAACCTGCGCGCGCTCGTCGCGCTGAAAGACACGGATGCAATCGAATTGAAAAAGGGCGGGTGTTATGGAGTGCGGTTGAAGGCGAATGGAACGGCCGTGCTGGAGTGGCTGATGCCGCCAAGAATCCTGCGCAAACTGGGAGAAGGGGAGAGGTAGTGGAGCGGCGGGCTTTAGCCCATACGCACTAACTTACCTTTCCAGCGATGAAGCGCGCGTGAGCGCGTTGGTAAATGCGCTTGCGTTTGGGGAGCACGAAGTGGCGGGATCTGTGACAGCAGGCGCGGTGAATGGCCGTGGATCCGAAGGGCGGTTT
>DASVRB010000115.1:0-4916 GCA_036388835.1 Thermoanaerobaculia bacterium
TCACCGAGGAGATGGTGCGGCATAGCCGGATCCGCGACGTCCTCTACTTCGTCGGCATCGCCTGGTCGCTCGCGGTCATGCTCGCGCTGCTTTTCACCGGCGTCTCGCGGAAGTTGCGCGACCTCGCCGCGCGTGTCACCACGAGGCCGTTCCTCATGGCCATGCTGTACATCGTCCTCTTCATCTTCGTCAGCACGCTCATCGACTTCCCGCTGACGTACTACTCAGACTTTGTCGTGCCGCACCAGTTCGACCTCACCGATCAGTCGTTCGGGTCGTGGATGGGCGACATGCTCAAAGGCCTTGCCGTCAGCCTGGTCATCCTCCCGCTCCTCGGCGCGTCCGCGCTCGCCGGCATTCGCAAGCTGAAGAACTGGTGGGCCGTGCTCTGGGCCGTGAGCGTCCCTCTCATCGTGCTGCTCGTGGTCGTGCAGCCGATCGTGCTCGATCCGATCTTCAACAAATTCGAGCCGCTGCAGGACCAGGTGCTGCGGCAGAAACTGCTCGATCTCGCCTCGCGTGCCGGCATCGAAGGGGGCCGCGTTTACCAGGTCAACAAGTCGAAGCAGACCAAGACCATGAACGCGTACGTCAACGGCATCGGCCCGACGAACCGCATCGTCATGTGGGACACGCTGCTCGCGAAGATGGATCACGACGAGGTGCTGGCGGTGATGGGCCACGAGATGGGCCATTACGTGATGAGGCACATCTGGAAAGGGCTGGCCTTCTCGGTGGCCGTGTCGCTGGTGGTCTTCTTTCTCGTGCAGCGCATTCACGATCCCGGCATGCGGCGCTTCGGACCGCGATGGGGCTTCACGACGCCGGGGGATCCCGCCTCGATCCCCTGGCTCCTCTTCATCGCCAGCGTGATCTCCTTCTTCCTCTCGCCGGTGATCAGCGGTTACTCGCGGACGATGGAGCACAAGGCCGACATGTTCGCGCTCGAGGTGACGCACCTCAACGCGCCGCTGGCCACCGCGTTCCGCAAAATGGCGGAGGATTCGAAGCGCGATCCGAGCCCGCATCCGTTCATCGAGTTCTGGCGCTACTCGCACCCGCCGATCGCGAAGCGCATTCCGTTCGCGCTGTCGTACAAGCCGTGGGAAAAGGGAGAGGAGAATCGCGCGTGGAAGCCGTAATGCGGTTCACATTGAGGATGCTCGCGCTGCTGGTCGGCGCGAGCGTGATCTTCACCATCATTCCGGTGGCGCGCGCCGGCTCGGCCGGCGTGGCCAAGCTCGCCGCCAGCGGCACGTTCGGCATCGTCACGATCGTGGCGTGGGCGATCACGGTGGTGGTTGGATCGTTCGCCGCGATCCAGTTGCTGCGCCTCAAAAACAGCGGCCGTCTCGCGGCAGCGTTCGTGTTCGCACTGATGGCGATCTACTACCTCGCCGGCGCGTTCGTCTTCCGCGATCCGGGTGAGCCGTGGGTGCCGATCGCCATCACCGCGGCGTTGGCCGCGGCCTGCATGGTGATGCTGCTCCTGCCGATGGCGAAATACGTCTGCACCGATCTCGATGCCGCGATAGACGGGGAGTGGGAAGAGGTCCGCCCCGCCTCGCACGACACGGCCGTACCGCGCGACAACCCGAAGATCTGACCGCTCAGACGCGCCGCGACATATCGCGCAACCGCTCGACCAGCAGCTCGCTCATCGCCACGCTGAATTTCGCGAGCAGTTGAGGATCGAACGCCAGCCCTTCCGACAACGTTCGCTTGTCCCACGCGCGCACGGTCGTGTCCTCGCGCGCCCGCACCGAGACGGTTCGCGGCGAGTCGTCAATGAATGACACTTCGCCGATGACGTCGCCGGCGCCGACGGTGGCGAGCACGGTCTGACGGCCATCGTCGGTGCCGATGATGTCGAGGTGGCCGTCTTCGATCGCGAACAGCGTCGAGTCCGCGTCGCCGGCGCGGATCAGCAGCGTCCCTTCGGCGACGCGCCTCTCTTCACCGATGCTCTCGATGCGCGCGCGCTCTTCTTCCGTGAAGTAGCGGAAGAGCGGGTGATCGGACTCCATTGGAAAAATCTTGTTCAAGCAGGCTCCTCGAATTCGTTTCGGCGTCAGCTCCAGCGGAGCTGCCATTCGCAGCAGGTGCCGCCTTTTGCGGCGCATTCGGTCTGTTCGATGCGGATGTTTTTCGCGTTGGTCAGTTCCGACAATCGCTCGATCCACCCGGTGATGCGCGCGCACCCCGCGACCTCGGACGGAAAGTTGGTGAGGCGAATGCGCGCCGAGCCGTTGCTCTGCTCGTCGACGCGGATCTCGCCGCCGCTGTAGAGCGTCTTCCACATCTGCGATGCCTTGCCGAGCAGCGCGGCCGGCGTCATCACCAGCGCGAAGAAACGGTAGATGCCTTTCACCGCCTCGCTCGCGCCATCGCGTCCCGCGCGTCGTGCGAACGCTTCGAGCGGTTCGCCTTTCGCTTTGGCCGCCTCTTCCGTGAAGCGGTTGAGCATGTGCACCGGCACGGTCTCGGTCGCGAGCACCGGCGTGCTGAAGCGCTTCGCGTATTCGGGAGGGAGGCTGCGCAGCACGATCTCGCGCTGTTCGGGCGTCAGTTCCGCGTCGATGAACTTCTGCAGGCTTCGTACGGGAGAACCTTTGACCGTGACGCTCTCGTCGACCATGTCACTCTCTCTCCACTCGCACGCAACGGAAGCCGGTGACGCTGAGGGCGATGAGTATAATCCGCTTCCTCCAGACGCCCGGCGGCAGTGGCAAGCCCGCGTGCCGTGGCCGCTCTCCCACATTCGCAGGAGGAACTCTCGATGCAGGACCCGACGCCCGGCAGCACCGCAGCCGAAGGTGCCGCGGCGATTTCCGTCGCAGAAGAAAGCAACCAACCGATGGTTGGAAAGAAGGACAAGCTCGAAGAGCAGTGCGTGAACACGATTCGCTTCCTGGCCGTGGACGCGGTCGAGAAAGCGCACTCCGGCCATCCCGGCACGCCGATGGGCATGGCCGACATGGCGTACGTCCTCTGGACCGACTTCCTCCGCCACGATCCGCTCGAGCCGCACTGGAAGAACCGCGACCGCTTCATCCTCTCGGCCGGTCACGCTTCGATGCTGATCTACTCGCTGCTCCATCTCACCGGATATCCGGACATGACGATGGACGAGTTGCAGGCGTTCCGTCAGTGGGGCTCGCGCACGGCGGGCCATCCGGAGTACGGCCACGCCACGGGCGTGGAAGTGACGACCGGCCCGCTCGGACAAGGTTTCGCACACGGCGTCGGCATGGCCCTCGGCGCGAAGATGCTGGCCGCGCGCTTCAACGGTGAGGATCCGTTCAAGCCGGTCGATCACTACGTTTACGCGATCTGCTCGGACGGCGATCTGATGGAAGGCATCAGCTCCGAGGCCGCGTCGTTCGCCGGGCACGTCGGCCTCGGCAACCTCATTTATCTCTACGACGACAACAACATCTCCATCGAAGGCGAAACGCGCCTCGCGTTTTCCGAGGAAGTGAAGAAGCGCTTCGAGAGCTTCGGCTGGCACGTGCTCGCGATCGACGGGCACGATCGCGGCGCGATCCGCAAAGCCATCAAGCGCGCGCAGAAAGAGGCCGCGCGCCCGTCGCTGATCATCTGCAAAACGATCATCGGCTGGGGCAGCCCCAAGTTTCACGGCACGGCGCGCGCGCACGGCGAGCCGCTCGGTGCGGATGAAGTTAAGGCGACCAAAGCGGCCCTCGGATGGCCGGAAGAGCCGACCTTCCACGTTCCCGCGGAAGTGCGCGCGGAGTTCGACCGCAAGACCCGCAAGCTCGCGCGCATGCGCAAGCTGTGGGACCGCGAGATGACGGCGTGGCGCTCTCGCCATCCGGAGCTGGCCGAGGAGTGGGATCGCTACTGGTCGCAGTGGGTGCCGGATGGTTTCGAGCTGCCGCTGCTCGACGCCGCGAAGTCGGACAAGGCCATCGCCACGCGCGCGCTGTCGGGGCAGGTGATCCAGAAGCTCGCCGCGGTCGCGCCGTTCGTGGTCGGCGGCTCGGCCGACCTCGCGCCGTCGACGAATACATTGATCAAAGATTCGACAAGCATCGAGCGCGTCAAAGGATCGGAAGGCTCGGTGCCGGCCGACGAGGTGTTCAAAGGCCGCAACCTGCACTTCGGCATTCGCGAGCACGCGATGGGCGCGATCGTGAACGGCATGACGCTGTACGGTGCATGGCGCTGCTACGGCGCGACGTTCCTGATCTTCTCGGATTACATGCGTCCGTCGGTGCGCCTCGCCGCGCTGATGGGCATCCCGTCGATCTTCGTCTACACGCACGATTCTGTGTTCCTCGGCGAAGACGGTCCGACGCACCAGCCGGTCGAGCAGCTCTGGACGCTGCGCCTGATCCCGAACATGACGCTCTTCCGCCCCGCCGACGGCGCGGAAGTGGCGATGGCGTGGGCGCACGCGATTCGCGCCACCGGCGGCCCGACGCTGCTCGTGCTGACGCGCCAGAAAGTGGAGCCGATCCAGCGTCCACTCGAATTCGATCCGCAACGCATCCTCCGCGGCGCGTACGTGCTCGACGGCTACACCGAAGGCGACGTGACGATCGTCGCCACCGGCTCCGAGGTCTCGCTGGCGATCAAGACCGCCGACCTGCTCAAAGGGGAGGGCCGCGGCGTACGCGTCGTGTCGGCCCCGAGCCTCGATCTCTTCGATCGTCAACCTGTGGACTACCAGAACGAAGTGCTCGGCGACCGCAGCAAACTCGTTTGCGTCGAAGCGGGCCGCAGCGACGGCTGGTACAAGTACGCCGGCCGCGAAGCGCTGGTGATCGGCATCGATCGCTTCGGCGCCAGCGCGCCCTACGAGCGGCTGGCGGAGGAGCTCGGATTCACGCCGGAAAAGGTGGCGAAGAAGATTCGCGAGTGGCGTTCCTGATTGAGTGGAGCGGGGGGGG
>DASVRB010000116.1:0-3648 GCA_036388835.1 Thermoanaerobaculia bacterium
CTCGAAGATGTCGGTGTCGCAGATGTCGACGAGGTTCGAGCTGATGCGCGAGCTGATCCAGCCCGCTTCACGCGCGAGGCGCTTGCGGACTTCGTAGAGCGCGAACTCCGAGCGCTCGACGAGCATCAGGCTCTCCGGCTCGAACTGCGCGATCTGACCCGCGAGCTCGGAGCCGATCGTGCCGCCGGCGCCGGTGACGAGGACGCGTTTGCCGCGGAAAAGTGCGCGAACCGGATCGCCCGGCAGGTCGACGCGCTTGCGGCGCATGAGGTCCTCGACGTTGACGGGACGAAGCTGCGTGACGTGGACTTTGCCGCTCACGAGCTGGTCGATGCCGGGCATGGTCTGGAAGCGGAGCTCGGCCGCGGCGAGGTGATGGATGATCTCGCGGATGCGCTTACCGGAGGCGCTGGGGATGGCGATGAACGCCTCGGTGGCGCCGGTCTCGTCGGCGATGCGGGCGATGTCGGAGATCGGGCCGACCACGTTGATGCCGCGGATGTGTGAGCCCCATTTCGCGCGCTGGTCGTCGACGAACAGCGCAACTTTCATGTTGAGCTGCGGACGATGCTCGATCTCGCGGGCGAGCGTTTCGCCCGCGTCGCCGGCGCCGACGATGAGGACGCGCTTCACGTCCGCGCCGTCCGAGACGCCGCTCGAACGGAGACGGTCGCGGCCCATGCGGATCAACACACGCGCGCCGAACAGGGAGAGGACGGCGAAGGCCCAGTCGATCAGCAGCACGCCGCGAGGCGACTTCACGTAACGCTCTTCGAGGCCGAACAGCGTGCCGACGTACCAGACCGCGGTCAGCAGGACGAGCGCGCTGGTCACGCCGGTGACGAGACGGACCACGTCGGCGATGCCGACGTACCGCCACCAGCCGCGGTAGAAACCGAACAGCGCGCCGATGACGAGCTGCGTGCCGACCACCACCGGGAAGCTCCACTTGAAGGTCTGGAGGTACTCGACCGGGATGGCGAATTCGAAGCGAAGCAGCCACGCGAACGTGTAGCAGGCGGCGAACACGAGCGTGTGAAACGTGAACAGCAGGAGGACACGCGCGGCGCTGGCGCGGTGCAGGAAACGTTTCAGGGGCGAGAAAGTCTCGTCGGAGGTACTGATCGGCATGGTGGATGATCGATACGGCCCGAGGATTATAGACGGCGCTTTATTACAATCGATAAGTTTTCTGCCCCGCCCTGAAAATCGCCTCCGCGCAGTGCGATTAGAATGCGCCGCCAGTCACTGCATGCCCACCCTCGCCATCACTTCCCGGCGCCCGCGGACCGACCTCGTCCACTTCGCCTCGCCCGAGCTTCTCGTCACCAGCCGGCACCGCCGTTTCTCGGCGGAAGGGGGTGGCCGCACGCTCTGGGAGGGACGTTTCCCGCGCCGGCACGTGGACGCGGCCGGCGCCTCGCGCATCCTCCGCAGGTTCGGCCGGCTCGACCAGTGCGCGCTCGCGCCGGTGGGGGAGCAGTGGGTCGCAATCCGCGGCGGCATCATCTATCTCTATGCGCCCGGTGGCGCGCTCACGAAAGTCGGGGCGCTGCGGCAGTGCCGCATCCCTCTGCAGGTGCTCTCGAGCGGCAACGCCGCGATCTTCGGTGAGTACGGGTCGAACCCCGAGCGCAGACCGCTGCCGGTCTGGCGCGTCGATGCGCACGGCGCGGAATGCGTGCTCGAGCTTCCGGCCGGACGCGCGCGTCACGTGCACGGCGTGTTCGAGGATCCGTTCACCGGCCGGTACTGGATCGCCACCGGCGACTTCGAGAACGAGAGCTGGCTGATCTCGGTCGATCGCGATTTCCGCAATCCCGAATACCTCGGCGACGGCTCGCAGCGCTTCCGCGCCGTCGCGCTCTTTTTCTTCGAGGACTCGATCGTCTGGCTCACCGACAGCCAGTTCGTGCAGAACCGGGTCATGCGTCTCGATCGCGCCACCGGCCGCGTCGACGAGGGGATGCCGATCCCGTCGCCGGCCTGGTTCGGCAAAGTGCTCACCGACGGCTGGCTGCTGGCCGGCTGCGCGTGGGAGCACGGCGAGGGCTGCATGCGCGACGGCGCCACGCTGCTCGCGTCGCGCAACGGGATCGACTGGACGGAACTCGCGTTCTGGAAAAAAGACCGCTGGCCCGCGCCGTGGTTCCGCGACGGCGTGATCCGCTTCGCGCCGGGCGAGCAGCATTCGGACGACTTTGTATTGTTCGGGGAAGGGTTGCGCGGGCTCGACGGCACGATGCTGCGGTGCGCACTCCGATGACGAAACTCCCCGCGCTGGAGCGGATCGCGAAAGCGCTCGACCCGTGGCTCACCGAGGAGCAGTCGCAGCGCGCTCTCGCGCGAACAAAGGCCGTCGACGCGCCGCGAGAAGTGCGCGTCGTCGACGTCGACCTGCCGCCGCGCGCGGTGCGCTCGGCCGCGACGGTCGAAGTGCTGCAGGCGGCGGAACAGGCCGTTCGCAGCGGGAGCGCCGACGCCTTCGAATGGACCGAATGGTCGCTGCGATGGGTGGAGACCCATCTCTTCGAGACGAGCGATCCGCTCGTGCGTCAGGCCTTGCGCGTGGTGATCGCTGCGTGGCGCGCGACCGGCGATCTCCGCTTTCGCAATTGCCTGCTGCGCGCGGGCGACATCCTCGCGCGGCGCGGACGCGATCCGCTGGCCGCCGAGGTGCTGCGCGCGCGTGAAGAAACAATCCGCGAGTCCGCACCGCCGCCTGCTACGAATGCAGCAGGTGACGTGAGCGCGATTGCGGCCGTGCCGCGCGGCGCGAACGTGGTCGTGCTCTCACCGTCCATCCGCAGCCGCTATACCGCCGCGGTCGTGTGGGCCTTGCAGCAGGAAGGCTTCACCGTCAGCCGCGTGATCGTGCGGCGGATGTTTCAGTGGAAGCGGATCCGCACCGAATGGCGCCTCTCGCGCGGGAAGCTGCTCGTCAAAGCGATTCGCCGCGGCCTGCGCATCGACAGCCCTGCCGCCGTCGCATCGGGCGAGTCGCTCGGTGAAGCGATGCGCGCGTGGGGTGCGTCCGCCTCGCTCGCGCATCTGCCCGCGCTCGCCTGCGCCGATTTTACCGATGCGCACGTGCTCGCCGCGCTCGAGCACGATCGCCCCGTCGCGATCTTTTTCACGGGCGGCGGCATCGTTCGCCGCGCGGTGCTCGAGCGCTCCGGCGCCGGCGTCGTCAACTGTCACATGGGGCCGTTGCCGTGGTACCGCGGCATGGACGTGATCGAATGGCCGGTGCTCTACGGCGAGCCGTGCGCGGTCACATGTCACTTCATGAATGAAGGGATCGACACCGGTCCCATTCTGCTGACGCGCCCCGTGCCGCTGCACCGCGGCGACAAGTTCGAGTTGATCCGCATTCGCGCCGAGCGGGTGATGGTCGAGTCGATGCGCGAGGTCGCCCGCCGCATGGCCGCTGGGACACTCGCGGCGCGCGCGCAGTCGTCCGCCGAGGGGCGGCAGTACTTTACGATGCACCCGCGACTCGTCGCCCGCGCTGCCGCGAGGATCGACCAAGTCGCTGCCCGATCACAGGAGTCACAGCAACCGTGAAACAACTCATTCAATCGGTGAAGAGCGGCGAGCTCTCCGTGCATGAAGTGCCGGCGCCGTCCGTCCGCGCCCGCGGCATTC
>DASVRB010000117.1:0-1808 GCA_036388835.1 Thermoanaerobaculia bacterium
CATCGCGCACATCGGCGGCCGCTGCACGAAGATGGACGAGCCGCACGCGCTCGACAGTTGCGATCGCAACGGCGAGGCGATGCAGTACCTCGAGAAACTCCCGGCCGGCACCATCGACGCCTTTTTCGCCGGGCACACGCACGCGAACATGGCCCATTACGTCAACGGCGTCCCGACCGTGCAGGGGCTCCCGATGAGCCGCGAGTTCTCGACGGTCGAGCTCTGGATCGACACCGAAAAGAACCGCGTCACGAAGAGCGAGATCCGTCCGCACACGATGATCTGCTCGTTCGTCTACGAGGGGACGAATCACTGCGATCCGCGCACCGCGCCGAAAGGGGCGCGCCTCGTGCCGCGGACGTTCGCGGGGCAGACCATTCAGCCGGACGCGCGTGTGGCCGCGACGCTCGATCCGTACCTCCGCCGCGTGGCGGCGAAGCGCGACGAGAAGCTCGGCATCCGCTCCGGCGAGCTGTTCGTGCGCAACTACTCCGCCGAGTCGCCGCTCGGCAATCTGATCGCCGACGCGCTGCGCCGCTCCACCGGCGCCGACGTCGCGCTGATGAACTCGGGCGGCATCCGCTCCGAACTGCCGCGCGGCGATCTGACGTACGGCGACCTCTTCGCCGTCAGCCCGTTCGACAACTATCCGGCCATGGTGATCATGACCGGCGCGCAGCTCATCGAAGTGCTCCGCAACACCACCACCGGCGCGCGCGGAATCATGCAGGTCAGCGGCATCAAATACACATTCGATGCGTCGAAAAAAGGGCTGGAGCGTTTCGTCGGCGCGACGCTCGACGATGGTCGCCCGCTGGAGCCGGAGAAGCTCTACAGCGTGATCATGCCCGACTTCATCGCCATGGGCGGCGACGGCGCCGACGCGGTGATGAACGCAATCCCGAAAGACCGCATCACCATCCACTACGCTGCCCCGCTCCGCGACGTCCTCGTCGCCGAGCTGAAAAAGCTCAATGGAGAACCGCTCGAGCCGAAGGTGGAAGGACGGATTAGGGTCCTGAACGCACCCGCGCGATAACGGTTCTAGTGGAGCGGCGGGCTTTATCCCGCCGACGTTATCTGATGTTCGGCGGGCTGAAGCCCGCCGCTCCACTTTGTTGCGCCGCGCGCCGCGTCCGCTTCACGATCCGCCACAAGACGAGCCCGATCAGCAACAGCGCGATCGGCACGAGGATCGGGGCGAAGATCGCGAGGACGCTGAAGGCGAGCGAGACGATGTCTTCGATCAGCGAGAGCACGGGATTCGCGCAGCCGAATGTCGTGGCCGAGGAGGCGACGCGCGTCCCTGCTTTCAACGAGTGAAAGCCGAGGGCGGCGGGGGTGCCGATGAGGAACCCGGCGATCGCGGCGATGGTCGGATCGACGTGCGCGCCGGTGAGCACGCCCGCGGTCGCGACCGTCGCCGCGGCCGGCCGGACGAACGTGCCGGCCGAGTCGAGCAGATGATCGACCGCCGGGAACTTGTCGCCGATGATCTCGACGATCGCCGCGATGATCAGCACCGTCATGCCGGTGTCGGAGGAGAGCCAGTCGAACTTTTGCCCCAGCTCGATCCCGGCGATGTTGAAACGCGCCGCGGCGGAGACGAGCAGCAGCGGGATGAATGTGTTCAGTCCCGTCGAAGCCGAAAGGCCGAGCCCGAGAAGCGCGGCGAGGATGATCGTGGTCGTGTCCACTGGTGTTCCTCAGTTTATCCCGAGCGCAGCGAGGGATCTCCGGTTGTCCCGCGACGCGGTGGCTTCGCAGCGCTTCGTAGGCTACTGCGACCCGGGTTAACCGGAGATGCC
>DASVRB010000118.1:0-8340 GCA_036388835.1 Thermoanaerobaculia bacterium
CAGATGATGAGATTGGTCTCGGCGTCGCCTTTGACCTGCTTGCGATCGCCGACGAGCACGATTGCCGGGACGATGCCGCGATTCTCGAGATGCCGCGCGACGGCGAATCCGTCGCCGCCGTTCTGTCCGACGCCGCAGATGATGGCGACGCGATCGGCGTCAGGGTAGTGATCGAAGATGGCGTCGACGACGGCGATGGCGGCGTTCTCCATCAGGACGATCGAGGGGACGCCGAAACGCTCGGTGGCGCGGCGATCGATGTTGCGCATCTGCTCGGCGTTGAGGATCTTCATCTGCATCACTCTACTTCGGCGACGGGGGACGACGGGGGCGCCTCCGGCGGGCCGGCGTGGCCGGCTGCATTGGTTGCCTCAGGCTGAACGGGCGCTTGCTGCTTTCGGGGCGGTAGTCGCGATGACACAGGTGGCCGGCCGTGCGGCCCGCTGGAGGCGTTTCGTCGTCCTCGGCGATCGCGAGCGGGCGGTCACGAACGAGTTTTGATCACGCGCGCGAGCTCGCCCTCGTGGTTCTCGGCGGCGTAGCGTTCGAGGTCTGCGAGGACGTCGATGTCGTACCGCTCGGGGAGGAGCGCGACGGTGCGCTCGAGCGAGGCGATGCGCTGCATGGTCGTGGCGAGGACGGACGATGTGCCCCACTCGATGTCGCGAAAGACGGTGGGGTTGAAGGCGAGGGCGCGGCAGCCGATGAGGTAGTAGCCGCCGTCGGATGCGGGGCCGACGACGTATTCGCAGGAGTCGAGCAGCGCGAATGCGTGGTCGATGAGCGCGCGGTCGAGCGACGGATCGTCGACGCCGATGGCGACGATTTTCTGCGTGCGATGGAAGAAGAAACGCTCGGAGAAGGCCATCGACAAACGGTCGCCGAGGGTTGCGCCGGTCTGCATCGCGGTGTCGTGATGTGCGAAGGCGCGGCGCAGCGCCTCACCGTTCGCGGCGGCGGTCGGAGCCCAGAGGAATTCGATCTCGATGCCGGACGATGAGTCGCCGACGTTCGCAATGACATCGCGCAACATCGCCTCGTAAATCGCGAGTGCGCGCTCGTCGCCGACGTCCGCGGCGAGCCGCGTCTTCACCTTCCCGAGCTCCGGCAGCCGCGCAAAAACGAGCAGCCGCTGGCGTGGTGGCGGGACGGTCGCGAACATCGCGCGTGAGTATAGTTGCGGCCATGCGGGCGATTGCGCTTCTGACCGACTTCGGCACGCGCGATCCGTATGTCGCGGCGATGAAGGGGGTGCTCGCATCGCGCACCAGCGTCCCGCTGCACGATCTGACGCACGACATCGCTCCCTATGATGTTCTCGGCGCCGCCTGGTTCCTCGGCACTGTTGCGCGTTACTGGCCCGCGGGGACGATCTTCGTCTGCGTCGTCGATCCCGGCGTCGGCACGGCGCGACGCATCGTCGCGATGGAGCAGGAAGGACGCGTGTTTCTTGCGCCGGACAATGGCTTGCTGACCTTTGTTGCGCGGCGCGATGACGTTCTGCACTCGGTCGAGAACGAGCGCTTCTTTCTGCCGGAGGGGAGCAACACCTTTCACGGGCGCGATCGCTTCGCTCCGGTGGCGGCGGCGATTGCGAATGGCGTGGTGCTCGACGAGCTCGGGCCGCGCATCGACGGCGTCGTGGCGCTGCCATACGAGCCGCCGCGCTACGGCGATGACGCGGTGCAGGGGAGCGTCGTGGCGGTCGATCGTTTCGGCAACGTGATCACCGACATCGAAGCGGCGCGGATTCCGTTTGCGCCGTTCGCGCTGACCATCGGCGACATCGTCATCGATCGCGTCGAGGTGAATTACGGCGATGCGGCGCCGGGACCGTTTCTCATCGCCGGCTCGACCGGTGGGCTGGAGATCTCGATTGCGAATGCGAGTGCAGCGGAACGGTTGCACATCCGGCGTCTCGAGCGCGTCGCTATAATCCGCGCTTAACCGATGGCTTCAGGCAAAGACCGCCGCCGCTCCGAGCGTTATCAGACTGCATCGATTCCGGTGCAGTTGTCGGACGTGAACGGCGAACTCATCGATCTGAGCCTGACCGGTGCCGCCGTCGTGCACCGCTCGCCCGTCAAAGCGGGCGCCGCCGCGACGCTGATCTTCCCGAGCTACGGCGGCATCTACATTCCGTGCGAGGTGCTGCGCTCGATCGTGCAGGTCCGCCGCGATGAGGGAGCCGGCAGCGCGCCGGAGTATGTGTTCCGCTCCGCGATCGTCTTCAACGCACTGGCGCCCGATCAGGAGCAGCCGTTGCGCGAGTTCCTGACCATTCAGATCGAGCGGCTCGAAGAGGCCCGCCGCGCCGCCGACGCCGCCGCGACCTGAGCGGCGTCAGCGCACCAGCGTGGCGAAAATCTCGTCCGGCTTGCGTTGATCGCCGCGCGCATACGCCGCCTCGATTGCCGCGACATATCGCTTCGGCGCATCCGAAACGTTCTTGCCGCCGCCGCCTTTGGCATCCTTCGCCCGCTCCGCGCCGATCAGTGAATGGACGTACAGCAGGCGATCTTCAGACGACATCCGCTGCCATTCGCCGCGATCGATCGACGCCTGGGCGCAGGCGAGGAGCGTCATGGCCACAATGGCGATGAAAGAACGGACAGGCAGGATTGCCTGTCCTCCACGTGTGCGCATCAACGGACGTCCCGCGCCGGCTCTCTGCGCCAGCGTTGTGCGATCGGCATGTCGCGGCCCGCGCCGAACGCTTTCGACGAGACGCGGATGGTCGGCGCCGCCTGCTGCCGTTTGAATTCGTTCGTGTCGACGAGTTTGAGGACGCGCATCACGAGCTCACGCTCGAATCCCGCCTCCACAATGGCGTCCACTTCCTTGAATTCTTCGATGTAGAGCTTGAGGATTCCATCGAGCACGTCGTATGGCGGGAGGCTGTCCTGGTCGGTCTGATTGGGGCGCAATTCGGCCGAAGGCGCTTTGGTGAGGGTCGATTCAGGAATGATCTCCCCGTTGCGATTGATCCAGCGCGACACGCGATAGACCATGGTCTTGTAGACATCGCCGAGGAGGGCCAGACCGCCGGCCATGTCGCCGTAGAGCGTGCAATAGCCGACCGCCAGTTCCGATTTATTGCCGGTCGTCACCACCATTGCGCCTGTGCGATTGGACCAGGCCATCAGGAGATTGCCGCGGATGCGCGCCTGAATGTTTTCGTTGGTGGTATCGAATTTCTTTTCATTGAACAGCGTGTCGAGCGCGGTCTCGTATGGCTGATAAAGGTCCGCGATCGGGACGATGTGAAACGCGATGCCGAGATTTTCGGCGAGTGTGCGCGCGTCGTCGATGGAGTGTTGTGAGGAGAATTGCGACGGCATGGCGATGCCGGTCACATGCTCTGCGCCGAGCGCTTCTACTGCAATTGCAGCGGTCAGGGCAGAGTCGATGCCGCCGGAGAGGCCAATGACCACATCCTTGAAGCCGCATTTACCGATGTAATCGCGAAGGCCGAGGATCAGAGCGCGGCCGATCTCCTCCTCCTCGCCGAGGGAGAGGACCATTTCACAAGGACTGCCCTGCAGGTGGACCAGCGTACTGTGCGCCTCGAATGCAGGCGCACAGAAAATCGTCTGGCCCGTTTTGTCAAAGACAATCGACGAGCCGTCGAACAATAGCTCGTCATTGCCGCCTACCTGATTCACATACACCAGCGGCGCGTCATAGCGCCGGGCGATATTCGAAAAAATCTCCCAGCGCGCGCGGCGCTTTCCCGCATTGAACGGCGAGGCCGAGATATTGAGGAAAAGCTCCGCTCCCTGGCGCGCCAATTCGTCGACCGGATTGCGGCAGTAGAGCTTCGTGCCGAACGCCTCGTCGTCAAACCAGAAATCCTCGCAGATGGAGACGCCGACGCGGCGGCCGGCGATCTCCACGCATTGCACATTGCGCCCCGGCTCGAAGTAGCGCAGCTCGTCGAACACGTCATAAGTCGGCAGCAGCGTCTTGTGCTGTTCGAGCACGATCTTTCCGTTGCGTGCAATGACCGCTGCATTGTGGAGCGGCTTGCCGCACCAGCTCGCGGTCCGCACAGGGCAGCCGAAAATCAGCGTCGTTTCGCCGGTCATTGCGGCGAGCGATTCTTTGAGCTGCTGCGCCGCGTCGATGAAGTAGTCGCGGTCGAGAAGATCGCGCGGCGGATAGCCGGTCAAGGCCAGCTCCGGGACCAGCACGACGTCCGCTCCGGCGCCGACGCCGTCGGCGTATGCGCGGCGGATCAGTTCGGCATTCGACGTCAGTGCACCGACCGTGGTGTTCAGTTGTCCGATGTAAACCTTCATTCGTCGTTTCTAACCTTCTCCGCTTCAGGGCGTACCACGCTATCGGAACACATCCGAGAGGAAAAAATGAAACTCACACGCGTCCTGGCCGCACTGATCGTGTCGTCCGCTGCAGTTGTCGCATTCGACTCCGGAGCTGCGCCCGCGCACGACGCCGCAACCCCCTCCGTTCCGCGCTTCGCGGCCGTACGTGCGAGCAAGGCGCCAATCGTCGACGGCGTGCTTTCCGACGAGGCGTGGCAGAGCGCGCCCGAGCTGACCGGCTTCATCCAGCGCGAGCCGAATGAAGGGCAGCCGGCCACGCAGCAGACGCGCGTGAAGGTCGTGTACGACGAAGAGGCGATCTACTTCGGCGCGGTGATGGAAGACAGCGGCAAGGTGACGGAGCAACTGGCCCGCCGCGACAGCGATCTGAATAACGGCGACTACCTCCGCATCAGCCTCGACCCGGCGCACGACCGCCAGAACGGCGCATCGTTCTCCGTCAATGCTTCGAACGTGCAGCTCGACAGCGCGCTGTACAACGACATTTCCGACGATTCGAGTTGGGACGCGGTCTGGAGCTCGGCCACGAAAATCGGCGCGAACGGCTGGGTCGCGGAGGTGCGCATCCCGTACTCGCAGCTCAGCTTTCAGAAAAAAGAGACCCACACCTGGGGCATCAACATCGGCCGCTGGAACGCGCGGCTGCGGGAGAGCTCGCGCCTCGTGTTCACTCCGCGGACCGAGACCGGCTTCGTCTCGCGCTTCGGCGATCTCACCGGCATCGAAGGGATCGCGCCGCGGCGCGGGCTCGAGGTCGTGCCGTACGGCGTCGCGCGGACCGACCTGCACAGCCGCGCCGACAATCCGTTCTTCGCGCCGTCAGAACATCGGATGGACGCCGGCGTCGACATCAAATACCGCCTGACCTCGAGCCTCACGCTCACCGGCACCATCAATCCCGATTTCGGTCAGGTGGAGGTCGATCCGGCCGTCCTCAATCTCACGCAATTCGAGACCTCTTTTCCCGAAAAACGGCCGTTTTTCACAGAAGGGGCGAGTGTGTTCCGTTTCGGGAGCGGCCCCGCGCAGAGCCGCTGGGGCTTCAACGTCTGGTTCCCCACCTTCTTCTATTCGCGCCGCATCGGCAGGAGTCCACAGGGGAGCGTCGACGCGGCATTCATCAATGAGGCAGACGGCGTCTTCGACGGGATCGACCACGTCGACGCCCCCGGCGAGACGACGATCCTCGGCGCCGCGAAATTGACCGGCAAACTCGGCAACGGCTGGACCGTCGGCGTCCTCGACGCGCTGACCGATCGCGAGGAGGCGTGGTTCCGCACCGGTTCGTTCGCCGACAAACAAACCGTCGAGCCGATGACGAATTACCTCGTCGCGCGTGCAATGAAGGAGTACGGCAAAGACTCGCGCGCCGGCCTCCTCTTCACCTCAGTGAATCGCCGTTTGTCCAGCAACCTCGAGCCGCAGATGCGCAACAGTGCGTATTTCGCCGGCGTCGACGGCTACACCCGCTTCAAAGACAAGACGTGGCTGCTCGACTGGTATGCAGGCTCCTCGCTCGTGAGCGGATCCGAAGCGGCGATTCTGCGCGCGCAGAACAATCCGGCGCGTTATTACGGCCGCCCCGACGCGCCGCACATCGAGCGCGATGAAACGCGCACCTCGCTCGGCGGCTGGGCCGCGCGGACGATGTTCGCGAAACAGAAGGGACGCTGGCGTCCGAATTTTCAGGTGCAGGCGTTGTCGCCCGGATTCGAGATCAATGACGCCGGATTTCTGCCGCGCACCGATTCCATCGCCTCGCACGGCGTCGTGCATTACCTCAATACGGACGCGACGCGCTACACGCGAGAGATCAGCGCCTGGGCCGGCAAATATCAGAACTGGAACTTTGCGGGCGACGTCACCGCCAATGGCGCCGCGGGCGAATATTCGGTGATCTGGAAAAACTACCTGCACACGTGGTTCTGGGGTGGTGTGAGTGCCGACCATCTCGACGACCGCATCACCCGCGGCGGCCCGTCGATGCTCTACCGCGGCCATCAATACTGGGGCGCCGGAATCGGGAACGACAGCAGGAAGAAGTTCTTTGCTGAATTCTGGACCGAGCAGGTGACCGACGATTTCGGCGGCACGTTCGGCGTCTACAACACCACGCTCACCTATCGCCCCGTGCCGTCGATGCGTTTCTCGGTCACGCCGAGCTACAGCAAGCTGCATGAAGTCGCGCAGTACGTGACGCAGGTCGACGATCAGGAGTATTCGGCGACATACGGGAAGCGCTACATCTTTTCGACGCTCGACCAGCAGACGCTCGACGTCGGCGTGCGCGGCGAGTGGACCGTGAGCTCGCGTCTCTCCATGCAGCTCTTCCTGCAGCCGTTCATTTCGAGCGGCGACTACAACGGCTTCAAATACCTGACCCGCGCCCGCGACGACGAGTTCACGCCGCTCTCGCCCGCGGACGCCGACCGCGACGCGGGCGATCCCGACTTCAATTTCCGCAGCGTCCGCGGCAGCGCCGTGGTGCGCTGGGAGTTCCGCCCCGGCTCCGCGATGTACCTGGTCTGGAACGAGAACCGCGCCGAAGAAGTGACGACCGGCGACTTCCGCCTCCGCCGCGACCTCTCCGCCCTGCCGCACGCGCCGTCGCAGGACGTGTTTCTCGTGAAGTTCTCGTACTGGCTGCCGATGTGAGCCGGCACGGCCGGCGGCGCTGGTTGGCCAAGCCTCGGGCACGCTGTACTAGCTTTGCGTGCGTTTCCCGAGTGCTGACACGTACGCGCGTGCTCGTTCGCACAACGCTCACCACCTGTCATCCCGAGCGTAGCGAGGGACCTGGGTGGGTGGGTCGCGGAAGGCATGTGCGTCGCGCCCCACCCGCCCAGGTCCCTCGACTACGCTCGGGATGACAGGGGGACATTTGCCCCGGTCGTTGTCTGTGATGTTTCGCCTGGACGGAAGTTCAGGCGATTCGCACGCGTCCGGGTCGGACTGGGTTGTCGGTTGTCAGTTGTCTGTGATGTTTCGCCGGGACCGCACATAAGGCGATCCGCACGCGCGCCCGTCGCTGAATGTGCCGCCAGCCGACGAACCGCAGACAACCGACAACCGACAACTGACAACATCCCTTTTGCACCGTCGCCCGCTTTTTGCAAAGATCGCCATCCATGTCATCAGACGAATTCGGCACGGTGAATATCCGGCGCGGCGAAAAGTCGCGGGAGATTGAGGTGTTGCGGGGGCATTACCGGCAGCATCGCGATGCGTTGCAGCGGATGACGACGGATGCGCCGACCGAGCATCTGGCCAGCGAATATCAGCGGTTGATCGCGGAGATCGATCGCGCGCTCGGGAAGCTCGATGAGCTCGAGGGGCGTCCTGCCGCGCCGCCGACCGCCCCTCCCGCACCGGAGCCGACCCGGCCGCATGGCGATCCGCTCGGCGCGCAACGGCCGCGCTCGGAAGCGATGATGGCTGGTGCCGCGTCCGGTGCTGGTGCCGCGGCCGCTGGTGCTGCTGCAAGCGCGGCAGGCATGCGGCCGCTCGCTGCCTCCACCGCACACGATCCGCTCGCCGACGCGCCGACCATTCCGCCGATCGCGGGCGAGCCGCGCTCGCGCCTTCCTCTCATCATCGGCGCGGCACTCCTTGCGCTCGGACTCATCGCATGGCTGATCTGGCGTGCGAGCGATCGCGGCGGCGAGACCATCGTCGAAGAGACTCCGGGTGTGGTCGCGGGGGCGACCAGCGACACCGCGGACAGCGGCACCTCCACCGCCGACGACACCATCGCCGCGAGCGCACCCGCCATCGCCGGTCTCACTGCCGCGCCGGAGGCGCACGATTACGGCGTCATTCGCAAAGGGACGCGGGCCACGCGGCAGTACGAGCTCACCAACACGACCGAAGAGCCGATGACCATCAACGTCGCGCGCTCGACCTGCCGCTGCCTCTTCTACGAGCACGCGCCGGTCATCCCGCCGAAAGGGAAGGAAAGCCTCACGATCACGATCGACGGCGCGCGCGCGAAAGC
>DASVRB010000119.1:0-13160 GCA_036388835.1 Thermoanaerobaculia bacterium
CCCGCGGTCGCGGCGCGGACGCAAACACGATCTCGACATCGAATCCGTCCCCTGCACGCCCGAAGAATTCGCCAAATACGACGCGGTGCTGCTCTCGACGCCGCACCATCAGTTCAAAGATGCCGCGCTCTATCAGAACGCGAAGCTGGTCATCGACACGCGCAACGTGGTGCCGGTCGCGGAGCTGCCGAACACGCCGGTCGTCCGCGCGTGATGAGCGTCTGACGCAATGCGAGCCGAAGCCGAATCGTTCGAGATCCTCGGCCGCGCGCTCGCCGCGGCCAACGCCGACGAAGCCGACGCCGCGTTTGTCTCGGTCGACCAGAACATCAGCCGCTTCGCCAATTCGCAGGTGCACCAGAACATGTCGGAGGAGAGCGCGTCGCTCACTCTGCGCGTGATCGTGAACGGCGCGATGGGCGTCGCCACGACCACCGTCTTCGATGACGACGAGATCGCCCGCACCGCCGCTGTCGCGCGCGAGGCCGCGAAACACTCGAGCGCCGTGCAGGGCTTTCGCGGCCTCTATCGCGACAACGAACCGGTGGCCGAAGTCGACTCCTTCGACGAAGCGACCGCCGCGCTCTCGCCGCTCCAGAAAGCAGAAGCGCTGCGAACCATGTTCGAGCGCGGCGCGCCGGCAAGCGTGCAGTTCGCGGGGTCGCACACCACCGGTTCCGCCTCGGTCGCCGTCGGCAACACGCACGGCGTACGGCGTTACGCGCGCATGACCTTCTCCGATGCGACCGTCATCGCAATCGGCGAAAAAGGCTCCGGCTACGCAACCTTGCGCGAGCGCCGCGCCAGCGACGTCGACGTGCTCGCACTCGGTGAAGAAGCAACGCTCAAAGCGACGCTCGCCAGCGACCGCATCGAAGACATCGAGCCGGGCGCGTACGACGTGATCCTCGAGCCGCCGGCACTCGCGGAAGTCTTCGACTGGATGAACATGATCGCGTTCACCGGCCAGTCGTTCGAGGATGGCTCTTCCTTCTTCGTCGGCAACCTCGGCAAACGGATGCTGGGCGAGAACTTCACCCTCGTCGACGACTCGCTCGCCTATCAGCCATTTCCGTTCGACATCGAAGGACGTCCGAAACGGGCGGTCACGCTCGTCGAGAACGGCACGATCCGGACGCCAGTCCTCGACACCGCCTGGGCCGACCGCCTCGGCCTCGAGGCGACCGCGCACGCATGGCACCTCGGCTCACCGGAACATGGCGCGGCCTTTCATCTCGTGATGAGCGGCGGCGACACCACGCGCGAAGAGATGATCGCGTCGACGAAGCTCGGGATCTGGGTCACCCGCTTCAACTACGTCAACGGCCTGCTCGAGCCGAAGAGCGCGCTGATGACCGGCACCACGCGCGACGGCACGTTCCTCATCCGCGATGGCAAAGTCGCGGCGCGGCTTCCGAACCTCCGCTGGACGCAGTCGATGGTCGAGGCGTTCTCGAACATCGAATCGTTGTCGCGCGAGAGGCGCAGCATCGGCACCTGGTACAACATGTACGGCGGCACGCTCGCCCCCGTGACGCGGATCCGCGGCTGGAACTTCACCGGAAAGCAGGAGAAGGCGGAAGCTGCCGCGACATGACACAGAAGTTGCAGTAGCCGCCGCTCCGTAACCGTATGACGCAGTACATCATCCGCAGACTCCTGCAGATGATCCCGATTACCCTCGGGATCCTCACGCTGATCTTCTCGCTCATCCACCTCATCCCCGGCGATCCGGCGGTGCAGATTGCGGGAGAAGGCGCTCGCCCGGAAGACGTCCAGAACGTGCGCAAGTCGCTGGGCCTCGACCAGCCGCTCTGGAAGCAGTACGTCACCTACATCACCAACCTCGCGCAGGGTGACCTCGGCCGCTCGTTCCGTACGAACGAAAGCGTGGCGACGGAAATCGCGGCCCGCTATCCCGCCACGATGCAGCTCGCATTCGGCTCGATGGTCGTCGCGCTGCTGGTCGCGTTTCCGCTCGGGATCATCTCGGCGATCTATCGAAACTCCTGGATCGACAACGTGGCGCGCTTCTTCGCGCTGATCGGCGTCTCGATGCCGAGCTTCTGGTTCGGCCCTCTTCTCATCATCGCCTTCGCGATCAACAGGCCGTGGTTCCCGGTCTCCGGACGTGATGAAGGATGGAAGTCGCTGGTGCTGCCGTCAGTGACCATGGGACTCGCGCTGTCGGCAATCCTCACGCGCATGATCCGCGTCAGCCTCGCGGACGAGCTCGGACAGCTTTACGTCACGACGGCGATCGCGAAAGGCGTCACGCGCGGCAAAGCGATCTTCCGGCACGCGCTGAAGAACGCGCTCATTCCGGTCATCACCATCCTCGCGCTGCAGTTCGGCAGTCTTCTCACCGGCGCGATCATCACCGAGCAGATCTTCTCGTGGCCGGGCCTCGGCCGCCTGCTCATCCAGTCGATCACCACCCGCGATTACCCGCAGGTGCAGGCGTCGATCCTCGTGATCGCGCTGACCTACATCATGGTGAATTTCATCAGCGACCTGCTGTACGGGGTCGTCGATCCGAGGATCAAGCTCGAATGAGGTTCGTGGCGCTCACTCGCGTGGAGCTGCTTTTCCTATGAAGACGCTCGGTCGCCTCCTCCGGAACTTCGCCTTCGCGGCGGGACTCACGCTGACGCTGCTGCTCGTCATCGCGGCGCTTGCCGCGCCGCTGCTCGCGCCGCACGATCCGAATCACCAGGAGACGTCGCGTCGCCTCGAGGCCCCATCGAAGGATCATCCGCTCGGCCTCGACGACCTAGGGCGCGACGTCCTTTCGCGCATCGTCTACGGCGCACGCGTTTCGCTGCGCGTCGGGTTCAGCGTGGTCGTGCTCGCGTCGCTCATCGGCGTCACGCTCGGCGCGATCTCCGGCTATTTCGGCGGCGCGATCGACGTGATCGTCATGCGCCTCTGCGACATCCTCCTCGCGTTCCCCGGCATCCTGCTGGCGATCGCGCTCGTCGCTGTACTCGGGCCGAGTTTGAACAACGTCGTGCTCGCACTCGCGACCATCGGCTGGGTCGGATACGCGCGTCTCGTGCGCGGCCAGGTGCTGAAAGTGCGTGAGATGGAGTTCGTCACCGCGGCGAAAGCCCTCGGCGCGCGCGCGCCACGCGTCATCGCGCTGCACGTGCTGCCGAACGTCATGAACCCGGTGATCGTCATGGCCACGCTCGGTCTCGCCGGCGCCATCCTCGCCGAGGCTTCGCTCTCGTTCCTCGGATTGGGAGTGCAGCCGCCGACGCCGTCATGGGGCGCGATGCTCACCTCCGGCCGCCGCTATCTCGGTCTCGCCAATCACCTCGCCATCTTCCCCGGCGCCGCGATCATGCTCGCGGTGATGGGCCTCAACTTCCTCGGCGACGGTCTCATCGACGCGCTCGATCCCAAGTTCCGCAAAGAAATGCGATAGCACCCCTCCAGGAAAACCCAATGCGCAAAACGCTTCTCGCCCTCGCTCTCCTCATCGCTCCTGCTCTGTTTGCTCAAACCGCCGACCTGCGCATCGTCAAGTTCAACCTCAGCTCGACGGCGACGTCGACGGGCGAACGTTTCGCGCTCGACATCCGGTGGCGCAATGACGGTCCCGCGCCGGCTACATTCATCACGGTGAGGATCAGCGGCACGCCAGCGCCGTTCTACCTGCTGTCGGTCGCGACGCGCGGCTGGGTGTGCCACCCAACTCCGGACGGCACCTCCTTCACGTGTCAGTTTCCGCAGCTCGCTGTCGGCGGAGAAGCGGAGCTCGTCGTCCAGATGCTCACGCCACCGACCGCCGGAACGTTCACGCTGCGCGGCGAAGTCAATGGCGCCGAGGCCGATCCGAATCGCGCGAATAACGCGTCGCAGGTGACGATGGAGCTCGGTGCAGGTCCGAGCGCCGATCTCGCCGTGACGCCGACCACACAGACGCAGATCACGACCGCCGGCGCAATGACCACGATGCCGCTGAACGTGATGAACAACAGCTCGCGCGCGGTCGAAGGCATCGTCCTCTATCTCGCGGTGCCGTTCGTCAACAACATCACTCCCTTCACCGCGGAAGGGAACGGCTGGACGTGCGCGAATCTCGCGTACGGCCCGCAGGCGCACGTCTGCACGCGTCCTCGTCTGAACGCCGGCGAGAGCGCGCCGCTGACGATTCGTGCGACCGCGCCGCCGACCAACGGCAGCATCACGATCAACGCGCGCATCGCGGGCGAAGAGCACTCCGATCCGTTCGTCGGCAACAACGGCGCGACGCTGACCGTGCAGGTCGGCACACCCGAGGTTCCGCCGCCGCCGGCGCCGTCATGGGCGCGCATTCTGGTGCCGCTCGCCGGCCCCGACGCGCGAGGCCAGAACAACTCGCTGTGGCGCACGGAGATCACCGGGCTCGTGACCTCGGATACGCAGCTCGATTTTCAGCCGGCGCCTTGCAACGCGCCGATCACCTGCCTTCCGAACTCACCGCTGCGGCAGCCGTTCAACGCGTACGACCTCGGCCTAGGCCGCCTCGCCGGCGCGCTCGGGCAATTCATCTACCTCCCGGCCGCCGAGGAGCCGCTGTTCCACCTGAATGCGCGCGTTTATGACGTGTCGCGCAGCGAGCAGACGGCCGGCGCGGAGATTCCGATCGTTCGCGATGAAGACTTTGCTGCCGGTCCGGTGTCGATCGTCGGCATTCCGGTCGCGCCGCACTATCGCCACACCCTGCGCGTCTACGACCTCGACGGCCGCAACGGCGCGATGGTGCGCATTCGGATCTACGCGAACGGCGAGACCACGCCGCGCGTGACGGAAATTCGCGCGCTGACGCTGCCGGCCGGCGCGTCGACCGCGACGATGCAGAACCTGCCGACGCATCCCGCGGTGTTGCAGCTCGACCCCGGCATCCTCACGCCGCTGGCCGGCCTGAGCACGATGCGCGTCGAGATCGAGCCGCTCGACCTCGGCGTCCGCCTCTGGTCGTTCGTCAGCGTCACCAACAACGAGACCCATCACGTCACCACGTTCTCGCAGCACTGAAGGATCCGGATCCCTGATGCGCAAACTCGCCCTGCTCTTCGCGTTCGTGGCCGCTCGCGCGCTGTTCGCGCAGTCGACGGACGTCGGCATCACCCGTTTCTACACCGATGACCGCACCACCCTCGCCACCGGCGAGCGAGTGAGCGTCAACGTCTTCTGGAAAAACTTCGGCAGCATTCCGGCGGAATCGGTGACCGTCGAATTCGGCGCGGGGAGCGGCGCCTTTTTCATCACCGGCGCCGGAACGGAGCACTGGCCGTGTCAACCGACCGTCGGCGGCAATTCGTTCGTCTGCAGCGGCCACATCGCGCCTGGCGACGAAGCGCACATGGTGGCGACGATGCGCACACCGGCGCACGGCACGAGCTTCTCGCTGACCGCCACCGTGCGCGCAGTCACGCCCGATCCGAATCTGCAGAACAACACACGCACGCTCACCTATCAGCTCGCGCGCTCGAGCACGCACGCGGAGCTGCAGGTTTCGCCGTCGTCGCAGACGCACAACGGCGCGCCCGGCTCGCCGGTGACGGTGCCGGTGAACGTCGTCAACGCTGGTCCCGACACCGCGCGCAATCTGATCGCAGTCGTTAACTTCGAGCCGGGCCGCCTGGTGCGCGTGAACGCGAGCGGCGCGGGCTGGACTTGCCTCCATCCCGAGGACGCGCCGTGGGTGATGCTCTGCACGCGGCCGCAGCTCGGGCCGGGCGTGAGCGCACCGATCACCGTGCAGACGACCATTCCCGAGCAGGCGGGCGCGCATCGCATCGGCATGCGTGTCAGCGCGGAGCGCGGCTACGACCCGGTTCCTGCGAACGATCAGATGCTCGTGACGCTGAACGACAGCGGCGTGCCGCCGGTCCAGCCGGAAGCATGGAAACGCATTCTCGTTCCGCTCATCCCGGTCACCGCGCCGGGCGTCAACGGCGCACTCTGGCGCGCCGAAACGACGATGCTGATCCGCTCCGACGTCGCGATCCCGGTCGGCAGCACCACGTCGCTGCCGATCAACGTGCCGTTCGACGCGAGCACGTTCCTCACCCCGCGCAACAACTCCATCGGCCAGTTCATCTACGTCCGCGCATCCGATGAAGCGAAGCTCTCGATGAACTCGCGCGTGTGGGATGCATCCCGCGAAGCGCAGACCGCCGGCGCCGGAATCCCGACCGTGCGCGAGCACAAGTTCCGCTCGACGACGCAGGCCATCGTCGGCATTCCGGTCGCGCCACACTACCGCCACACCTTGCGCGTCTACGACTTCGATGGCCGCAGCGGTACGCCGGTCACCATTCGTCTGTACGCGAACGACGAGCTCACCCCGCGCGCAACGGTGCAGCGCACGCTCACGGTTGCAACGGACGCGAATGCGGACCCGCTGATGCCGCACTCGCCCGCGTTCCTGCAGCTCGATCCCGCCACGCTCGGCGCGATCGCCGGCGCGAGCACGATGCGCATCGAAGTGGAGCCGCTGCAGCAGGATGTCCGCCTCTGGGCGTTCGTCAGCGTGACGAACAATGAGACGCATCACGTCACGACGTTCTCGGTGAACTGAGATGCGCTGCTCGCGCTCACTTACCCCGCAATGATTCGCGCGTGATCACCGACGTCCGCGGCCGGCTCTTCGAAACCGCGCACGCGCCGCGGCGCGTGGTCTCGCTCGTCCCGTCCCTCACCGAGACGCTCTTCGACATCGGCGCGGGGGCGTCGGTCATCGGCATCACCGATTTCTGTATCTTTCCGCCCGACCTCACTTTGCCGCGCGTCGGCGGAACGAAAAATCCGCGCGTGGATCAGATTTGCGCGCTCGCTCCCGACCTCGTGCACATGAACCTCGAGGAGAACCTGCGCCGGCACGCGGAAGCGATCGAGCCGTTCGCACCGGTGTTCGTGAGCGAGCCGAAATCGGTCGAGGACGTGGCCTTGCTGATCGAGCAACTCGGCGAACTGCACGATCGGCGTGCGCGCGCGTCCGAGCTCGCGGCCTCGTTGCGCGAGGAGCGCGACGCGATGCCGCGGCGCTCCTTCACCTTCGCCTGTCCGATCTGGAAGAACCCCTGGATGTGGTGCGGCGGCGACACGTACGTCTCGCACCTGGTCGAGGCGGCGGGCGGTACGAACGTCGTCCGAGAACGGACGCGCTATCCGCAGGCCACGCTCGAAGAAGTGCTCGCGCTGCGGCCCGACATCCTCTTTCTCCCCGACGAGCCGTACCTCTTCACGAACGAAGACGCCGCGGCCATTCGCGACGCGCGCGTGATCGGCCCGTTTCCGGGTCACCTCTTCACGTGGCACGGCACGCGGACGATTCTGGGACTGAGGTTCCTACGCGAGGCGCTGGAGTAATGCGGCTGTCGGTGCCCCGGCGCAGGAAGCGCCAAACAGGAGTTGGGGGTCACGCAAGGAGGAGACGCCGGGGCACCATTCAGCCACGACCAATCTATGGCGATACAGCATAGAAGTCAAGCTATGACGCCAAAATATCTTCGGCCCAGGCCCGAATCGTCTCCTCCACACCGTCCAACTGCTTGGTGAAGAAGTGATCGGCGCCGCTGATGATGACGGTCTCGGCGTTGCGGACCTGCTGGCCGAGCTTCTCGACTTTGGTCACGTCGCCATGCTCGTCCTGCGTCCCGTGAATCAGCAGCATCGGCTTCTCGCAATGGCGCAGATAGGAGAAGTCGTATTTGTTGACCGGCGTGCCGATGAGGAACAGCGCGTCGATCTCCGGCAGCTCGCACGCGACGCGGGTGGAGACCCACGAGCCGAAGGAGAAGCCGCCGACGAAGAGCTTCTTGCCGGGATGCTTGCGCTTCACCCAGTCGATGGCCGCGGCGACGTCGGTCTGCTCCCCTTCTCCCCCTTCGAACTTGCCGCCGCTGTTGCCGGCGCCGCGGAAGTTGAAGCGCAACGTGGCGATGTTCGCGTTCTCGAGGCCGCGCGCGGCGCGGAAGACGACTTTGTTGTGCAGCGTGCCGCCGCCGGTGGTGAGCGGATGGCAGACCACCGCGATTCCGGCGGGATCCTGCAGTTCGCGATACAGCGCCTCGAGACGGCCGGCGCTGCCATACAGATCGACGTGACGCAGCGGCTTCGGATTCACGACAGGTTCACCATGACGCGTTCGTCCTCGACGCGCACTTCGTGCGCGACTACTCGGATTTCAGGATTGCCGGCACAAACGCCGGTACGCACGTCGAAGCCCCACAAGTGCCACGGGCAGTTGATCTCGTTCCCGATGAGATCCCCCTCGGCGAGCGGCCCGCCGCGGTGCGGACAGACGTTGTCCGTCGCAAAGAATCCCTGGGAGGTGTGATAGACAGCGATGGTCCTGTCCGCAACGGTGCACGCTTTCACGCGCCCCATCGGGAGCTCGGATGTACGCAGAATTTCGATGAACGGCATGCGACGGCGGCGAAGAGTAGCATGCGACGCGCCAGCGGTTGCGCGCCGGCTCTTCGGCCGGCTGAATTGAAAATTGAAAATGGGAAATTGAAAAATCGGATGCGCAAACCCACTCGCGTCTGTCACCCCGAGCGTAGTCGAGGGGCCTGGGTGGGCGGGGCGGCAGGCATGTGCGTCGCGCCCCACCCGCCCAGGTCCCTCGCTACGCTCGGGATGACATCCAGAGCGTCAGTGCCTTCGCAAAGCTCTCAATTCCGATCTTTCAATTTTCAATTTTCAATTTTCAATTTGCGGCACTGCCGCTCACGACAACCACACCGGCCGCGGCACCCCACTCCGTCCCACCGCCGCCTCACCATCCCACACACCCGGAATTGCGGTGCCGCATTGCGCGCAATTGCCGTCGACCAGGTCGTATGACGTGACGCGGAAGCCGCGGCGTCCGATGACGAGCGCGTCGCAATTCGGACAATGCGTTCCTTCCTTGTCGCCGAATGCGCCCGGGATGTTGCCGGGATAGATGTAGCGGAGGCCGGCGCGTTTGCCGATCTCGTATGCGCGCAAGAGGTGCGAGGTGGTGGTCGCCGGATTGTTCATCTTGTAATCCTCATGGTACGCGGTGATGTGCCACGGGATGTCGCGGTCGACGCTGGCCAGGAACTCGGCAATGCCGGTCAGCTCTTCATCCGAATCATTGAAGCCCGGCACGACCAGCGTGACGATCTCGACCCAGATGCCGCGCTGCTTGAGGCCTTTGATTGTGTCGAGCACCGGCTGCAGGACGCCGCCGAGGTCGCGGTAATGGCGGTCGTGAAAACCCTTGAGGTCGACCTTGTACATCGTCAGGTACGGCGCGATGTAGTCGAGCACCTCGGGCGTGCCGTTGCCGTTCGAAACATAGGAACAGATGAGGCCCGCCTGTTTGGCCTCCTTGAAGATTTCGACTGCCCACTCCGAGGTGATGAGCGGCTCGTTGTAAGTCGAAGTGATCACCTTCGCGCCGTGCTTTTTGGCCAGCTTCACCAGTTCCGCCGGCTCGACGTCCATCGGCGGTGCAATGGCCATCGGATCGCGCAGCGCCTGCGAGGTGACCCAGTTCTGACAGTAGCCGCAGTGGTAATCGCAGCCGAGCATGCCGAACGACAAGGCCAGCGCCCCGGGATAGGCGTGGAAGAACGGCTTCTTCTCGATCGGGTCGACCTGCACCGCGGCGACATAGCCGCGCGGCACCTTCAGCACGCCGCCTTCGTTGTAGCGGACTTTGCAGATTCCCTTCAGACCGTCCGGGATTTTGCAGCGATGGCCGCAGGAGAAGCAGCGCACCGCGTTTTTCTCGAGTTTTTCGTAAAGCTCCCCTTCGACGGTGCGGTTGGAGAGCACTTCGCCGAGGGACGATGGGGCTTGGGTCATGCCGGGGAAAACGCGTCGAGCAGCAGGTGAATTGCTGCCGAGGCCGGGAAGTTGCATCGCGCAAAGGCGCGTTGGCCGTACCGATTTCCGATCGTCTCGCGCTCTTCATCCGGGAGCGCCTTCCTTCACTCGAACAGATCGAGATCGTGCTGCTGCTGCGGCGCGAAAGCGAGCGCGGCTGGACCGCTCCGGAAGTGTCGCAGAACCTCGGCACACCGCCCGAGTCGACGGCCATGCGGCTGTTCCTGCTCGCGTCCAACGGCGTGATCGTGTTCGACGGCAGCTCCGGCCTGCCGCGGTATCGGTATAGCGCCGGCGCCTCCGAGGGCGACATGGTCGAGCTCGCGCAGGTGTACGAAGACGATCGCGGTGCACTGGTCGCGCTCGTCGGCGGCCCGGTCGCACCCGATCCGCTGCGCAGTTTCGCCGACGCGTTCAAGCTGAAGAAGTAAAGGAGAATGACGGACTGATGCTGGCCACGGCGATTTATGTGCTCTGCGCGTTGACGAGCATGACGTGCGCGGCGCTGCTGCTGCGTGGCTACTCGCAGTCGCGCGTGCGCCTGCTGCTCTGGAGCGGCCTCTGCTTCGCCGGGCTCGCACTGAACAACATCCTCCTCGTCGTCGACCTGCGCATGCTGCCGACCGTGAATCTGGAGGTCTGGCGGACCGTTCCGGCGCTGGCCGGCATCGCCGTGCTGATCTACGGATTGGTGTGGGAGGGGCCGCGATGATCAATCTGTTGCTCGGCGCATTGTTCGCCGGCTACTCGGTCGCGGCGCTCTTTTTTCTCCGGTTCTGGGTGACGACGCGCGACCGTCTTTTCGCGATGTTCTCGGCCGCGTTCGCGATCCTCGCCGTACAGCGCCTGGCGCTCGCGCTGACTCGGACGGTGGTCGAGGACCAGTCGGCGATGTACCTCCTCCGCCTCCTCGCCTTCATCATCATCATCGTCGCGATCGTTGATAAGAACCGCCGCTGACGCGGGGATAAAAACCGCCGCTGACGCGGGGACAAAAACCGGCGCTAGACTGCGCGCCGCATGTACATCGAGACGAGCGTCGCCGAGCGTGTCGCCACCATCACCCTCAACCGCCCCGAGAAACTGAACGCCTTCACCGGCACGATGCGCGAGGACCTGCTCGACGCGCTGCGCGCGTGCGAGCGCAACGAGGAGGTGCGCGTGGTCGTGATCACCGGCGCGGGGCGCGCGTTCTGCGCCGGCGGCGACGTCGAATTCATGGCGTCGCTGCAGGAGAAAAACGACCTCGACTCATTCCGCAAACTGCTGGACGCGGGTCGCGACATCGTGCTGCAGATCGCCTCGATGCCGAAGCCGGTGATCGCCGCGGTGAACGGCGTCGCGGCGGGAGCGGGCTGCAATCTCGCGCTGAGCTGCGACCTCCGCATCGCCGCCGACAGTGCGAAATTCAGCGAATCGTTCGTGAAGATCGGCCTCCATCCCGACTGGGGCGGCACGTGGCTCCTGCCGCGGCTGGTCGGCCGCAGCCGCGCGTTCGAGCTCCTCGCCAGCGGCCGAATGGTCGAAGCGGCGGAAGCGCTCGCCATCGGCATGACGGATCGGGTGGTGCCGTCGGCCGACCTCGGCGCGGAAACGGCGAAACTCGCCCAGTCGCTCGCCGCCTCTTCCCCGCTCGCCGTAGCCGGCATCAAGCGCGCGTTGGGCCAGCACGAGCGCAACGACCTCCGCGCCCAGCTCGAGCTCGAAGCCGAGCATCAGGTCGGATGTTTCGAATCGGAAGAAGCGCGGCAGAAGATTGCGGCGTTTGCGCGGAAAGCTTAGGCGCGGGCGTGACGCGCACAGCGCGTCACGCGGGCGCTTAGGCGCTTAGGCGCTTGGGTGGGTTTTGGCTGCGTTGCACGAGTTGCGGCGAAAACCGGCGCCGAAGCGGGCGCCGCTCCACAAGCGACGAACCGAGACGAGTTCCAGTGGAGCGGCGGGGAACGGGTTCTCTCCACGAAATCACCCAAGCGCCTCTCGGTTCTGTACCCAACCCGTCATCCTGAGCGTCAGCGAAGGATCTCGGCCGCGACGGCCGTCGCATCTTGAGATCCTTCGCTAAAGCTCAGGATGACGGGGAGAGAGGTTCGGCGAGCGCGCCGAGGTAGTACACCGAGCCCGAGGCTTGGCCAACCGGCGCCGCCGGCCGTGCCGGCCCGGCTAGATGCGGCGGGCGATGACGATGGTCTCGTCATCCTTTTGCGGCGCTTCGCCGACGAAGGCGTCGACCATGTTCGCGATCTCGTCGCGAATGAGGTCGGCGCTGGAGCCGATGTGCTGCTCGATGAGCGCTTCCAGTCGTTCGTTCCCGAGCTCGTCGCCGGCGAGGTCTTCCGCTTCGGTGATGCCGTCGCTGTAGAGCACCGCGCACGAGCCGGCCGGAAACGCGCGGGTCTGGGCGACGTAGCGCGTGCCCGGCAGGATGCCGATCGGCAGGCCGTGCGATTTGATCGTGTCGATCGTGCCGTTCGATGAGACGAGATAGCCGGGGTTGTGGCCGGCGTTGACGTACTGAATGGTCTCGTGCTCCGGATCGATCGCGACCATGATCATTGTGATGAACTTGTTCTCGGCCGACCAGGTGTGAATGTGGCGATTGAGCTCGGTGGCGATCTCGCCGAGCTCGCGCCCTTCGGCGAAGAGCAACTGCAGCACCGCGTGCAGCGCGGAGACGAGCAGCGCGGCGGGCATCGACTTGCCGGCCACGTCGGCGACGAGCGCGGTCATCACACCGTCGCGCACGAAGAAGGCGTGATAGTCGCCGCCGACCTGCCGCGCGGGGCGCGAGAGCGCGGCGATCTCGATTCCGTCGAGATGCGGAATCGCCTTCGGCAGAATGGCGGTCTGGATGGTCGCGGCGAGCTCGAGGTCGCGCTCCATGGCCTGCTTCTCGAGCGCCTCCCGATGCAGCCGCGCGTTCTCGAGGGCGATGGCGACCTGATTGGCGAAGAGTGACAGCAGCCGCAGCTCGTTTGCCTCGAACGCGCCGATGCCCCCCTCGCGCGTCTCGCGATCGGCGGCCGCGAGAATGCCGATCACCGCATCGTTGCCCCCTTTGATCGGCACCGCCACGAACGTCTCGCAGCTCGGGAAAAGACAGGCGCTGCCGCCTTCGAACGTCAGCGGTTTCCCCTGCCTGCTCAGTTGCTCGACCAGCTCTGTTTCGAGGAACCCTTCGCGCACATCGCCGAACGAGCGATAGAGCTTGAACCCGCCGTCCTCACGCAGATAGAGGGCGGCGCGGCGTGCGTTCGTGAGCGAGATCATCCGGAAGAGGATCTCGTCCGCGAGCTCGTCGACGTTGA
>DASVRB010000120.1:0-1968 GCA_036388835.1 Thermoanaerobaculia bacterium
CCGCTCCCCCGCCTCGAGCATGCGCTGGACGAACCGCACCCTCGGGTGTTTCGACAGCTCGCGCGCCTGCTCGTCCGAAATACGGATGAAGATCCGGTCGTACCACTGATCGACCTTCGTCGCGCCGTAGGCCGCGAGATCCGGCGCGGCCTCGCTGCCGCCGGTCAGCACCAGGACGAACTGCGGGCGCGTCTCCACGCCCGTCGCTGGTGAGGCGCCGGCGGCGGGCAGTTCACCGCCGAACAAGACCGTACACAGCAGCGCAATCAATGCTCTGGCCACGTTCTCAGCAGACCGCGACGCGCGCGCGATCGAGGCGTCGACCGGAGCACGGTCGCATGCGATGCCGATCCGGGCGGATGGATGGAACGCGTCACCGACCTGGTACCTTCTCGAAATCGATTGTCTGCCAGTCGTCTGGGTCGCCATCGAACGACCGCAGCCCTACGCTGCGGCGTGTCCTGAAAACACTCAGATCTGTGCCGTACGCTACCCCCTTCTCGTCGCCTTCTAAGATTTCCTTCGCAAGTGTCATCGTTAACGTTTGAGCTTCCTCATTAAACCTCCAGGTTCCAGCGCCGGTGATGACATTCTTCTCCTGGCCCCAAATCACACCAGGTACGCCGCGACATACGAATGTCCTGTCCGCACTCAGTATCAAGATCGTTGAACCATGTTGAAGGGCCACCGGCAGTCGATGACGCGATTCGCGCGAAACGCTCCACGTCCCGGTCAATTCTTCAGGCGCCACCTTCTCCCGTAGGCATCCCAATACAACGAGCGTCAACGCAAGCGTCATCAGTCGCAGGTGTGGCAGTCTCATAGACACGGCACGCTGAAGTTAAACTCTTGTGTCGTCTGTGACATCGGTCCTGAGGAGAACAACTGGTTGATGCGGCCGCCCACATGCTGCTGCCAGCCCTCCGTGTAACCGATCACCGGCGGCCTGAAAGCGGAAGCTGCCGACGAGCTATTCGTCGCCCGCATATTCACCGCACCATTAGATGCGGCATATGAAAGGCCAAACGAGCCGAGATAAGTAGCCGCAAGGTTTCCGGTCAAGCCGCCTGTCGCAAGTGTTGAGTAATCACGCGCGTACTTCGGTACGCCAGCTAAGCCGCTTAAGCTGTAACCAGCTCGATCTGATGCCGGAGCCCGTACTCCGCTGCAGACGTCTCGCACAACATCCTGCACGTGCGGATGAGTTTTCAGCATCTCAGTCATGTCGTCGCCGTCCGTGAACTCGCGATGCCTCGGTCCTGTCCCTGTCAGCCACTCCCATCCGAGCTCCCAAGGAGTAGTTTGGGGGTCAGTCGCCTCCACGTCGATGATCTCGGAGCAAATCGGCGGCTCGCCTTCCTTCGAGTAAACACATTCCATCACACGTCCCGTCGGATCGGCGTACCGCAGCGGATTGCCGAGCGCGTACGCGTAGTGATTCCATGACTGCGGTATCGTTAGACGGACGCTCTCCGCTCCTGCCGGATCAACCGACAAAAACCTCCCCCAGCTCGCCTTGTAATACCGCGCGTGCATGTAATCGAGATAGTCGGTGTTTTGCGTAGCCGTGCCGCTGTTGTAGTCGCGTTCGTGGCCGGTGAAGACCAGCGTGTTGGCGCGGAAGTAGCCGCGGTCCATTTCCTGGCTGAGCGGCGTGGCCTCGAGGCCGTAGGGGGTGTAGTCGTGGCGGGAGACGGCCTGGCCTTCGTGGTTCGTGACCATACGCACCGTGCCGAGGTGATCGAGGTGGAAGTGGCGGCGACCGCCTTCGGCTTGTTCGCGCTCGGAGCCGATGACACGGCCTCCATGGTGCACAAAATCCTCCACCCAGATCCACGGCGCGTTCGTGGAGCTCGCCGACTCGTACTCGCGCACGACCTCGCCGCCCGCTCCTCGAATCGTCCAGTTCCAACTGCCGGACGGCGCGCTCAAGGCTCCGATCCGCTCGTCATTCGCGTCGTACACGTA
>DASVRB010000121.1:0-4008 GCA_036388835.1 Thermoanaerobaculia bacterium
CGGCTGACCGACCTGCACCGCGGTCACGTGCGGAAAGTACTGGCAGCCGCGTTGGTCGAGGACGGCGGGCGTGGTCACGCTGCCACCGGCCGGCGCGTTCTTGACGTACACCAGAACGTTCGCGAGCTCGCCACCGGCACCGATGACCACTTCGTCGTTCGCCGCGGGCGCCGCATGCTGCGACTGGCAGAACGGATCGGCGCCCATCTGCAGCGAACCGCCTTTCGGTGCGGTACCTTCGAACTTCACGAGGCCGGCGAGCGTCGCGGCATCGGCAACGACTGCGGTTGCGGCAGCGGCCGGAGCGGCGCCGCCCGCTTCGCCGCCGGCTGCGGCAGCCGGAGCGGCGTGATCGTCATCGCCGAGGTCTTCTTCCTCGACGACTTCCTTCCCTCCGCCGCAGGCGACGGTGAGAACGAGCATGAGCATGAACATCAGGTTGAGATACTTCCTCAGGGACATCAAATTATCTCCTTGCGGTGTTTGCGGGAGCGGCAGACCGAGGCGCGCCGGGCGCGGGGCGGCGGGTTGCTGGCGCCCGTTCCACTTCGGCGACAGGTGCGGCCGTCGCGGGCGGCGTCCTCGGTGTCTGCTGCTGCGGAATGAGCGGGAACGGCGGCATACCTTCGACCGCCGGAGCACGCATCCTATCGATTCCGATGCTCCAGATGTAATCGCGGAGGTAGTTGGTCAGCGCCACCGCGTCGGCCATCGTTTTGTTCATCGCCTCGTCGCTCTCGAAGTGCGGGCGGAGCGCGGCGCGATGCGCTGCGAACTGCGGCGTGCCGAGCGCCTGGGCCAGCGGTGACTGGAAGCCGCCGGTCTGCCCATCGCGCGGGAAGTTCGTCGGCATGCGCGTGCCCGGGATGTGCTCGTCGGGACGGCGGATCCAGTCGGCAACCCAGTCGTGGCGGAGGCGCAGCCGCGAAAGCGTGAGATTCGGTGCGAGCGAGGTCGTGTCGGCGGTGTTCGGCACCGGCGGATTCGCGGGGTCGACCGGATTGACGGCGTGACACTGCTGGCAGCGCAGCATCGCGAAGACTTCCCGTCCGACGGCGACGTTCTTGGCCGGCATCATCGTGTGCTGATACGTGTCGAACTGCGGCTCGTCCGCTTCGGCAGCAAAGCCGGCCACGAGGACCGCGGCTTCCTGATCGGTGAAGTGGAAGGTCGGCATCCGGACGCTCAGCCACGGCCGGATCTTCATGACGGTCGGATCTTTGAGGAAGGCGAACAGCCACGGCGACTGTGCGCGCTCCCCTTGCGGCGTCAGATCGGGCGGGAGGAAGTTCTCGTCTTTGATCAGCGACGCGATGGCGCGGCCGCGGCGATTGACGACGTGGCACCCGCGGCAATTGTGCTGCGAGATCAGCTTCCGGCCATGTTCGGCCTGCCGCATCCGCGGCTCGTTCGCGGCGAGCCGGCGCGCCGCAACTTTCTCTTTCGTGAGGCCGAGCACCACGCTCGAAATCAGCCGCGCCTCTTCCGGCGAGAGGTAGAAGTTCGGCATCTTCAGTTTGTCGTTGTATGGCTTGGTGCGGCGGTCGTCGTAAACGCGCGGGCTGCGCACTTTGTTGTAGATCCACGACGGTACGGTGTGCAGGACGTGCTCTTTTTTCTGGTCCCAGTTCACGTAATCGTGCGTGTGGGTCGCGTCACCGAAGAATCCGAAATCGAAGAGATGCAGGTTCTTGGAGCCTTCGGTGGTGAGCTCGGTGCCGATCGGCTTCAATCCTTCGAAGCCTTTGATCTCATGGCAGGAGTAGCAGCCATATTTTTCGATGCTGCGCTGACCGAGATAAACAAGCTGCTCCTGGAGCGGCATCGCCCGCAGCCGCGCCTCGGCATCGCGATCGGTCAATGAGCTGATGAGATAGCCCTTGGCCAGTTCGCGGACGACCGCCGGATCCGGCGGTCGGATCGGCTCGGCCATGAACTTCGGCTTCTGCAACTTCAACAGGTACGCCGTGATGTCGGCCGCTTCCTGATCGGAAAGGCGGAGGCTCGGCATCGGGGCCGTGGCGTAGTAATTCTTCGGGTTCTTCACCCAGTTGAAGATCCAATTCGCATTGGTCTTCGTGCCCATGCCGACGAGGTTGAAGCCGTAATGCCGCTCGAGCGGGAAATCGTCGCGCCGCGCCACGCGCACCGCACCCGTTTTCTCGTCTTTGATGCCGTCCTGGGCGATGTGGCAGCCCATGCAGCCAATCGAATTCACCAATTGATTGCCGCGCGCGGCGTCGCCGGTCGGACCGGCTGCCCACTGGCGGCGACTCGACTTGGCGAACAGATAGCTGACGATCGAGTGGATCTCAGCGTCCTGCAGCTTCACATTGTGAGCGCGCTCATGAGCCGGAACCGCGGGGCCGACCATGTTGCGCTGATAAAAGAACGACGGCATGCGCGTGGTCGGCCGGAAACGCTGCGGTGCCGAAATCCAGCGGAATGCCCACTCGGGCGTCGTTTTCTCCGCGATGCCGTCAAGGCTCGGCCCCGGCTTGCGCATGTCGGTAAAGCGCCAGTTGTCGATCTTGTGGCAGGCATGGCAGCCGTACAGCTCCACCATGTGCATGGCCTTGTTGATTTCCTCGCCCTGCCCTACTTCCATCTGACCGGAGTGGCATTTCACGCAGCCGGCCTGATAGTGCTCGCGCGGGTACATCGGGGTGTCGAGGAAGGGATTGACGGCATACGCGTAATTGCGTTTTTCGTAATCCCACGGCCCCGGGAGCAACGTCGACTTGGCGGCCTTCCAGCGCATCTCCATCCGCTTCGACATTGGCGTATGGCCGGCGCGTCCGAATTCGGTAGCGCGGTCCTGGCCGCGGTGGCAGGCGGTGCAGCCATACTCGAGCAGCGGATGCGGCGACGCCGATCCGACGAACGTTTCGAGTTTTGGATGGGTGCGGAACGGATTGAGGATCTCGTTCTTGCCGTTGACGGTGCGCTCGAGCTGTGCAACGCGCTCCTCGGTCTCGGCACGGCGCGACGGCTGGATGAGGTTCTTGTCGAGTTTCGAGCGGAGATCGGTCAGCAGCCGCTCCGCTTCTTTCTTCGATTCGAAGCCCGGACGGTCGATGGCGCGATGGCACGTCTGGCAGCGATCGACACGCGGCACCGACATGTAGTTCATGTCGATGAAAAGATCGTCGAGCACGACCTGATCGATCTTCAATGTAGGGGCGATGAAATCGAGCATCGGCGCATTGAGGATCACGTTGTTCGACGCCACGGCTACCTGCGACCGCTGCTTCTGCAGGAGCTCGATGTCGGCGGTGATCTCTTTCTTGCGGTCCTCGATCTCTTTCATGCGCGCGAGGAACCGGCCGACGCGCGCGGCAGCGGCGTCGCGGTCGCGCGTGACCTGCTGCAGCCGAACATTGAGGCGATTGACCTTGTCGGTCATCTCCCGGTAATCGATTTCCTTCTGATGCGCGTCGTGGCGGTGCTGCACGATCGCCGCTTCGACCTCATAGCGCTTGGCGTCGAGAACGGCCTTGGCAAACCGGTAATCCTGGTCGGCCGCGTAATGCTTCCCTTCCCACGCTTCGAGTTGCTTCTGCGCGTCGATGTACTCATTGCGCTGACGCGCGATTTCGACCTGCCCCTCGCGCATCTCTTCTTCGAGCTGCGCGAGCTCTTTCAGCGTCGCGGAGTCGTGGCGGGCCTGCAGTTCCTGGTCGATCCGCTCCTGCTGCAGGCGATTGAATTCGAGCTGAAACCACTTCCAGCCGCGCACATAGTCGTAGAACACCATCCCGCCGGTGGCGAGCAGCAGACCGAGCGAGGTCAGCGCAAAGATGAGGTTGAGCTTCCCCATCGAATAATTGTGCGGAATGGGTTCTTGCGGTTTCATTGCTCGCTATCGCTCGCGGTGTCGGTTCTCGGAGAGCTCATATGTTCAGGAAGATCTCCTGAATGTGCACCAGGTACTTCAGATTGAACAACCACCGTAAAACCATCTTGATCGGCAGCGAGAGCATTGTGAGAAAGAGGTATGCGCCGACG
>DASVRB010000122.1:0-7989 GCA_036388835.1 Thermoanaerobaculia bacterium
CCCTCCCGTCATCCTGAGCTTCAGCGAAGGATGACGGATAGGTGACCCCCGCCGCTTCTGGAGTGCGGCGGCGATGCCGCCGCTTTCTTACGCCGCGGCAAGGCCGCGGCGCTCCACATGACTTACGCGGCCCCGCCGCGGAGGCGCTGAAGAAGGCGTTGGCCCTCCCGTCATCCTGAGCTTCAGCGAAGGATGACGGATAGGTGACCCCCGCCGCTTCTGGAGTGCGGCGGCGATGCCGCCGCTTTCGTACGCCGCGGCAAGGCCGCGCCGCGGCACCATCGCTGCCGCGTTGGAAAGCGGCGGCCTTGCCGCCGCACTCCACATGACTTACGCGGCGCCGCCGCGGAGGCGCTGAGAAGGCGTTTGGCCCCGCCGTCATCCTGAGCTTCAGCGAAGGATCTCAAAATGCGACGGCCGTCGCGGCTGAGATCCTTCGCTACGCTCAGGATGACGGATAGGTGACGGCCGCCCCTTCTGGAGTGCGGCGGCGATGCCGCCGCTTTCGTACGCCGCGGCAGCATCGCTGCCGCGTTGGAAAGCGGCGGCCTTGCCGCCGCACTCCAAACTATTTCCCGTCGAACCCCAGCTTGTCGCGGCTCTCTTCCGAGCCGTAGCGCCGTTCCCATTCCGCGGTCTCGCGTTCGGGATCGACGTCGGTCTGCCTGTCGAGAACCGGATCGCCGCCGTAGTGGCGGTCGCGGTCGAGCGCATCGCGATCGCTGGTCGTTTTCGGCTCGTCCGCTACGCTCCGCTCGAACTCCACGTCCACCGGCGGAGCATCCTCATCGCCACTTTTCCACGGCAGTTTCATCGCAGCCTCCATGGCTGCTCACTGCAAGGGGCGTGCGGCGATGAGGACGATCGCTAGAACTTCCCGCGTACCGAGAACGTGAAGATCGGCCCGATCTGCCGGTCGCGCTCTTCGATGTAATCGATCGCCCCGGTACGGCGTCCCGCATACACGGTGCGATCCCACATGCTGTCGGCCGCGTACAGATTGGCGTACGTCGCGCGGACCGTCAGTCCGTACACGTTCTTGTGCTCGATGTAGACGTCGCCCCAGACGGGTCCTTCCCACTGGCGTCCAACCTCAGTGAGCCGATAGTCGAGCGCATTGATCTGCCCCGAGGCGGCGGCGCCCCACGCCCAGTCGGTATTCGGGACGTCGTGCCGGAACGCGAGACTGCCGGCGCGCAGGAGACTGCCGCTGATCTCGCGCTCCTCGCCGGTCAGCGGATCCTCGACCTGGCTTCCCTGCAGTTGCAGCTCCGCGTCGAAACGCGCGCCGCGCCAGCCGAAGCGATCGAGAGTGAGCGTGCTGCGCGACTCGATTCCGTACACAGTGGCCGAATCGAGATTGCCGGGAGCCTGGCCGCTCACACCGATCGGGATGTAATCAATGATGTCGTCGATCAGCCGGTAATAAACGCGCAGCGTCGTCGAGCCGAGCGCGCCGAGATTGCGAACGCCTTCCAGATCCAAATCCCAGCTCTGCTCCGGCACCAGATCCGGATTCGCCGAAGTTTCCGAATCATTCTGCACGTCCACAGAAGCGAGGAAGTCGTAGAAATCGAGCTGACCGACACGGCGCGCCAGCTTGAAATTCACGTCCATCACCGGCGAGACCTTCCACGCCGTCGACAGCTCCCCTTTCGGCCGGTAAAACGTGCGCGTCGTGCCGCCCGCACCCGCCTGCGCCAATTGTGAATATTCGCCGCCGGCCGCCAGCTTCACAGTGAGGTTTTTTGCCAGTGCGCGGCCGTAGCTGCCCATCAATTCATAACGGTCTTCTTCGACCGTCGCCGTGCCGCCTTCCAGCGGAACCTCCTCGAAGCTGTTGTCCGTCTCCATCTCGAACAGGCGCGAGGTGTTGTCGAGGCTATTGAACGCCCCTTCTGCAGAAACCTGCCATTCCGCGCCGCTGCGATTCCACCGGTATTCGGAGCGCGCAATGATCTCGCGCTCGTCGCCGACGCGCGTCGTGCGGCTGCCGAATGGGTCCGCATTGGAAGGACGCGTAATGACTGTCGTCTCGTTCGGATAGCGAGAGCCGCGTCCGACGCCGATCAGTTTCAGCCGGCCGGGACCGAAGCCGAGCTCATAATCGCCGCCGATCTCGTAATTGTGGCCATGCTCGTCGCTCGTCACCGTGCGGTCGTGTTCCGCGCCGTCAGCGAACGAACGGCGGCCGCTCTCCAGAAAGTCGTAGTACAGACGCCCGTACAACAGATTGAGATTGCCGGTCGACGTTCCCGGCCCGTCATAGACGAAGCGGCCACTGAGGCGCGGCTGCTCGCTGTTCCCGCGCCATTCCTCATCGCGCGATTCCGTCAATGACCCCGACGGCGCATAGATCCAGGTCGGGCCGCCCGCGCCACTGCGATTGCCGCGATTGTCGAGGCCGAGCGTGTACTGCACCGGCCCTTTCGTTCCGCTCACCGAAATCTCGAAGCGCGTCAACAGTGGATCGGTGTAATACGAGCGAAACTCCGGCCGGTACGCGTACTGGCCGTGAATTCCGGTCGAGCGGACGATCACGTTCGCGACCTGGCCAGACAGTCCCGGGATATTGAGAGTCGCGCCGTCGACGATCTCGATTCGCTCGACGTTCTGTGCCGAAATGCGCCCGAGCTCCGTCACCACGTCGTTCGATTTGCCGGAAAGACGCTGGCCGTTGATGACCACGTTCCCGCTCGCCTGCCCGAGGCCGCGCTCGCCGTCCTCCTGCTTGATGCCGAAACCGGGGACGCGATTGAGCATGTCCAGCGCCGTCTGCGGCGCGAACTGCGCAAAATCGGCCGGCAGATACGTGCGCGAGCCTTCCGTCACGGTCGCGGCGGGCGCGGCCGTGACCGGCACCGCGTCCTGCGAAACGGCGGGAAAAGCGCAAAGCGTGACGGCAACGACAGGGGCGATCAGAGCTCGAAGTCTCATTCAGGGTTCTTTCTGCACTGCGTCAAAGTGCATGACGGCTGACGCGGAGGATCGGAGTCGTTTACGGGCCGCGGCCGGAAAAGTTAGCAACCGTCTCGAAATATACGACCCTCTTCGTAGCTGTCAACGAAAACATTCGTAGATTGTGACGAGCCGCGTTCAGGCGATAATGACCCGGTCCTTAGTCGCTGATCACAACGGAGCCCTCATGAACTCACTCGCCCGAGTCGTCCTCGGCGCGGCGCTTTGCGCGTCCGCTTTTTCCGGCGCAGCCGCCCCCGTCCACTACAGCGAGCGCCGCGGCAGCACCGCCGAGAGCGCGCGCGTCATCGTCGAATTTCACGGCAGCCCCGCCGCGATTGCGCCGCGCGCGCTGCAGACCGCCGAGCGCGAGCAGCTCTTCGCCCGCTTCCGCGCCGACCTCACGGCAGGCCGCATTTCGACGAATGCCGCCGGCACGCCCGCACCGCGCATCGCGCACGAGTACCGCACCGTCTTCCTCGGCGCGGCGATCGAAGCGGACGACCACACCGTCAATCGCATTCGCGCACTCCCGTACGTCCGCGCCGTCCATCCCGACCGGATGATGCACGCGACGGCGGCGCCGGCGGTCGCGCCGCTTTCGACGATCGTCGATGCGCGCACGAAGGTGAACGCTTCCTCCGTCGGCACCGGCGGCGCGGGCGTGGTCGTGGCCGTGATCGACACCGGCATCGACTACATGCATCCCTCGCTCGGCGGCGGCCTCGGCGCCGGCTTCAAAGTCGTTGCCGGCCGCGACTTCATCAATGAAGACGACGATCCGATGGACGACAACGGCCACGGCACGCACGTCGCCGCCACCATCGCCGGCAGCGCGCCCGATCTCATCGGCGTCGCCCCCGACGTCACGCTGATCGGCTACAAAGTGCTCGGCGCCGGCGGCAGCGGTCCGACGTCCGGAATCATCGCGGCCATCGAGCGTTGCGCCGATCCGAATGGCGACGGCAATTCGAGCGATCGCGTCGACGTCGCGAACCTCAGCCTCGGCGGGCCCGGCGATGCAGACGATCCCGCGTCGCGCGCGGTCGACAATGCCGTGGCCGCGGGAGTGGTCATGGTCGTCGCGGCCGGTAACGACGGCGCGACCGCGTCGATCGGCAGCCCCGGCACCGCACTGAGCGCATTGACGGTCGCGGCGATCGACGACGGCGGTCACGTGACCGATTTCAGCTCGCGCGGCCCATCGCCGCGGCTCCTCGGCTTCAAGCCGGACGTCTCTGCACCAGGTTTCCAGATCGTCTCCGCGCGCATCGGCGGCGGCACTGTGGCGCTCAATGGCACCTCGATGGCGACCCCGCACGTTGCCGGCGTCGCGGCATTGCTGCGGAAACTGCATCCCACGTGGAGTCCCGCCGAGGTCAAGGCGGCCATTACGAGCAGCGCCACGGCAGTGGCGGCGTCGCCGTTTGCGCGCGGCGCCGGCCGCGCCGACGCGCTCGCTGCACACAATGCGAAACTCCTCCTCGGTTCGTCGGGGCTCAGTTTCGGAATTCGCCCGTCGCGCATTGGCGATACCAAAGAAACCCAGACATTCCGCCTCACCAATCACAGCGCGAATGCACAGACGCTCAATATCGCCGCCGCCAATACTCCGGCCGGAGTCACTGTGCGCGTCGCACCCGCAACGTTGCAGCTCGCGGCAGGCGCCACAGGGGAAGTATCTGTGGAAGTGGAGACGGCGAATGCCACGCTCGCGTTTCCGTCCGACGCAATGCTCGGCGGCGAAATTCGCGTGACCGGCAGCGCGACCGCGAACATTCCGTGGGCATTTCTCCGCATCGGCCGCGTGCGCATGACGTATGACGGCACCGCCAGCCTCTTCCTCGCCATTGGCGAGGCGGGCGCGTACGGCAATCCGATTCGCGACCCGTATTCATCCGAGGTCTTTCTCCCGCCCGGACAGCGTTTCGATTTCATGCTCGTCGGCCATGACGCCAAGAACGCCACACAGCGCGTCATCATCAGGCCGGGTGTACAGATCGACGGCGATCATGTGCTCGACATCCGCGAAAACGAAGCGGTGCACGAAGTGTTCGTCGACGGTCGCGACGAGACCGGCCGCAGCCTCAGCGCGCGGTCCGCCGCGGCAGCGCATGCCGTGCACCTCGTCGGCACGCGGCTGCTCAATGGGACCGCGTTCGGTTCTTATTCGATCCACCTGTCGGATTTCAGAAGCCGCGGCCGCCGTCTCCTCTTCTCCTCGATTCCCGACCGCTATCACCTCTATCACTACGAGCAGCTCATCGATTTCGACGCTGGCGAGACCTACACCATCGAACATCAGCCGCGCATGGGCCTGTCGGAGACACAGACGCTCACCGGCGGCGGCGCCGAGTTGATGAAAGCGACCGTGCAATGGCGCAACGAACCGGCAACCGGCACGATGACCATTTGCGCATACGACGCATTGACCACCGCGCTGAACATGTCGTTCGGCTCGTGCTTCGGCGGCGCCGCGCCGGCACAGCGGTCGTTCGTCCACCGCATTACCAACGAGCGCGCTAGTTACGCGCACAACGGCATGATGTTCAATGTCGGAGGGGTGGAGACCCAGGCCCTTCGCGGACGCGACGGCCGCATTGTGGTCTCGTCCGCCGTTACGCCGCCGCTGACAGTAGAACGCATCGTGCCGGGCGGCACGCTCACAATGGGCGCCGGCCCTGTGTATCCGTTCGCGATTCCGGGCACGCGCGTCGCGTCATGGTTCCGCGTGCCGCCGGCAGGATTTGCAACCGCGACCGGCGAGATCCTCACAGACGGCGGTATGGATTGGACGACGTACGACGCCGGCGGCAATGGCACAGGCTCCGGCTCCTGGCGCGGACGACTCGGCGGACAGGCGCCGCCTGCACCACAGGCACAATCGAAACTGATCGCCCGCAACTATGACCTTCCCGCGGCGGGACGAATGACCCGCGGCACGCTCGAGGTCACGTTCGGCACGACTACCGATCTCGACGCGCCGACTCTGACTTCAATGCGCGTAATCGACGCGGCAGGAAACACGAGCGATCGCTTGCGCGCCGGCGAGCACGCGACGCTCCAGTTCTCCATCGCCGACCTCGCTTACGTACGCGCCGCGGAGACGATGCCGACGCGGCCTGAAGCCACGCGCGCATTCTTCCGTGTTGCCGGCACCGACACCTGGCAGCCGCTCGCGCTCTCAATCACCGGATCCGAGACCGGCGACGTCAACACCCTCGGCCACCTCCCGGCAGGCGACCTCTATTCAGCTTCCCTCGACGCCGCCACCGCCGCGGCGAACACACGCATCGACCTGCGCATCGAATTCGCCGATCCCGCCGGCAACAACGTCCGCTGGACGCACGAGTCCGCCATTACAGTCGGCAATCCCGCGGAACCCACCCAACGCCGCCGCTCAGTCCGCAATTAAATTGTCAGGAGGACAGGCACAGTCGCCTGTCCTCCACAATGCGGGTAGGAAATCGTCCGCGCGCGACACTCCTAAGCACAGGAGATCCGCATGCCTACCCTCATTGAACAAGACGCCCCGACCCGGCTCGCCGACACGAATCTCGATCCGCGCGGTCGCGTGGAGCCGAGCCCTGCCGACTGGCGCGACCAGACCTTCTATTTTCTGCTGCCGGACCGCTTCAGCGACGGACGCGAATCGACACGCCCGCTGTTCGATCGGAATGATCCGCAGCGATTCCGTACGAGCGACAAGCGCGCGTGGATGCACGGCGGCGGCGTTTTTCAGGGCGGCACGCTGCAAGGCGTCCGCAGCAAGCTCCCCTACCTGCGCGACCTCGGCGTGACGGCGCTCTGGATCGGTCCGGTCTGGCGCCAGCGCCCCGACCTCGAGACCTATCACGGCTACGGCATCCAGAACTTCCTCGACGTCGACCGGCGCTTCGGTACGCGTCAGGACCTGCGTGACCTCGTCGATGACGCGCACGCACGGCAGATGTACGTCATGCTCGACGTCATCTACAACCACTCCGGCAACAACTTCTTCTATGACCGCGACGGCCATCCCGAAAAAGAACTGCCGTACAGACCGAAATCCTCCGGACGCTATGAGATTCGCGGCTGGCGGGACGCGGCAGGAAACAGCACCAACCGTCAGCTACTCAATGCGGGCGACGGCGTCTGGCCGGCCGATTTTCAGGATCTCGACTGGTATACGCGCGCCGGCCGCATTGGCCGTTGGGATCCGGAAGAGTGGGAGAATCCGGCGCACGACGACAATGAATTCCGGCGCGGCGATTTCTTTGACCTCAAGGATTTCGACCACACCCGCGGTGAGGCGCTGTCGGCGCTCTGCAAGGTCTATCAATACTGGATCGCGCTCAGTGACTGCGACGCGTTTCGCATCGACACCGTCAAACACGTTTCCATGGAGGCCTCGCGCAATTTCTGCGGATCGATTCACGAATACGCCGAATCGATCGGCAAAGAGAATTTCCTCCTGGCGGGCGAAGTCACAGGCGGCGCGCGGATGCAGCGCGACTATCTGGAGGTCTTTGGCCGCAATATCGACGCGGTGCTCGACATCGGCGTCCCGGCCGCCGAATTGACGTCGATGGTCAAAGGCTTCGGCACACCGGAGGCATTCTTCGGGAACTTTGCCGGACACGACGAGATCGGATCGCATCGCGAGACCGGCCGCTATCACGTCTCCATCCTCGACGATCACGACATGGTCGGCCGCGCCAAAGCGCGTTTCGCCGCCGGCAACACAGCGGCCACGCGCGACCTCCAGACCGCGCATGCCGTCGGCACGCAGCTCACCACTCTCGGCATGCCCTGCATCTATTACGGCACCGAACAATCATTCGACGGCAGCGGCGCGCGTCACGACGTCACAATCGAACGGCCCAATGAATGGGGCGAGATCCCGGGTGAAGACCGGTATCTGCGCGAAGCAATGTTCGGCGCGACGTTCGGCGCATTCGAAACGTCCGGCTGCCATTTCTTCGATTCGGCGCATCCCGCGTACATCCGCATTGCAGCCATTGCACGCGTCCGCAATCGTGCCGACCGGAT
>DASVRB010000123.1:0-8253 GCA_036388835.1 Thermoanaerobaculia bacterium
CTGCTCGACGCCGCTTACGGTGAGCACAACGGTGAGGTCTCGATCTTCGCGGCCGATCCGAACTCGATCCGCAATGAAGTCGCGTTCATCGACGATTACACCCTGGCCGAGCGCCAGCTCGGCGGCGAGGGCAACCTCAACCTGAACGAGCGCGACACGACATTCGCCAAGGCTTCGCTCGAAGGCATTTTCGACACGATGATCGGCAGCCACACCCTGAAGTTCGGCGCCGAGACCGAAGAGCACATCAACTTCCGCGACAGCAACTTTGCGGGTGGTGCGCAGTACACCTCCTTCGGCTCGCGTTACCTCAACAGCGGCGGCATCACCGGTGCCGACATCGCCGAGGGGCGCGTCAGCATCATTGAGTTCGACCCGAGCAACCCGAGCGATCTGAACGGCCTGATCGATACGATCAACGCCATGTCCGCGTCCGAGAAAGCCCGCTACTACGGCATTCTCGACACGAACCACGACGGCACGATCTCGGAAGCGGAAGCGACGGCGAACCTCGTCTTCAACAGCACGACGGGCAACCCGCACGGCCAGATCAACTACCAGCGCGACTTCCAGTCGGCTGCCGGTCCGCAGGAAACGCAGACCGAGGGTCTGACCCTCTACCTGCAGGACACCATTCAGTGGAGCAACTGGGCGTTCAACCTCGGTGTCCGTGCGGAGCGCTTCGAGCACTTCGCCACGACCGGCGAGAGCATCTACGCGTTCGACTGGACCTACGCGCCGCGCCTCAGCGCGATCTATGACATCGGTGGCACCGGCCGCCAGAAGGTCTCGGCCTACTACGGCCGTTACTACGATCCGATTCGTCTGAACATGACGAACTTCGCCGGTACCCTCACCGGCCGCGTCATCGAAGAGCAGCTCTTCCTCGGCGGCAACTGGGTCACCTACCGCACCCGTGGCGGCCCCGCCGTCCAGGACGCGTTCTTCTCGCCGACCACCAAGACCCCGTTCACCGACGAGGTCCAGCTCTCGTACCAGATCGACCTCGGCCGCAACATGAGCTTCGAGACCAACGCGTATCGCCGTCAGACGCGCGACATCCTCGAAGACTATGACCTCGAGCTCTATGCCGACGCCGCGCACGCTGACTCGTGCGGCGATCTCTGCCTCGGCCTCGGATACTTCGGCTACGCCGCGAACCCCGGCTCGAACTTCGTCATCGGCACGCTCGCCGGTGGCAAGCGCGACACCGACGGTGTCGACCTCATCTTCCGCAAGCGCTATGCAGACAACTGGCAGGCGCTCGTCTCCTACACGTACAACGACTCGAAGGGCAACACGAACTCTGACTCCAGCGCTGACTTCCAGGGCGACGTCATCTGGCTCGACCCGCGCGCGCCGAATCAGTACGGCCGCCAGCCGGGCAGCATCCCGCACATGCTGAAGTTTGCCGGTTCTTACCGCCTCTTCGACCGCCTCGAGCTCGGCGGCGTCTACAACTGGAACTCGGGCGCGTATGCCAGCCGTACGTTCCGCGCCTCCGGTCGTAACCTCCCGAACCGCGTCCCGGTTGCCTACGAGTACGGCGGCGTCACCACCCGCTGGATCGAAGAAGGTGCCGTTGGCGGTCTGCAGAACCCGTCGTACGGTACGCTCGACCTTCGCGCGCAGTGGAACCAGCCGCTCATGCGCGGCACGACCCTGGAGCTGTTCCTCGACGTCTTCAACGCGCTCGACGATCAGGCTGTCATCCGCGAGCAGGACGTCGTTCTCGGCGTCGGCACGAAGAAGTTCGGCGATCCGCTGTCGTGGGTTGCGCCGCGCCGCCTCTACCTCGGCGCCCGCTTCCTCTTCTAATCACTCGCTCCTCACGTAGTAAAGACGAGGGCGCCTTCGGGCGCCCTCGTTGTTTTTCCGGAATAGGTTCCGGGGGAAGTGCGTTGTCTGCCGGGCACCCTGAGAAGTTTTCCTGCTCGGGGAGTCTGCGCGCAGTCCGGCCCGGGTAGTTTGACCGGCGATCGCGACGTGTGCTAAATCGTGCGGTTCCAATTTGTTGGAGGCTTTGTGTACGCCATCATTCAGTCGGGTGGAAAGCAGTATCGCGTGGCCGCGGGCGATCGCCTGCAGGTCGAGCGCGACGTCCTCGGCAGCGCCGATCAGGACAAGGTCACGTTCAATCAGGTTCTGATGATCGGCGGCGATCAGCCGAAGGTCGGGCTTCCGACGGTGGAGGGCGCCTCCGTTGCGGCGACCGTCATCAGCGAGCTTCGCGGCGAGAAGATCATCGTCTTCAAGAAAAAGCGCCGTAAGAACCACACCAAGCGCACGCACGGCCACCGCCAGGACGTCGTCGAAGTGCGCATCGACAGCATCAACGTTTAATCGCGCCGGCTCGTTCGGCAGGGGAGGCCATCCATGGCTCATAAAAAAGGACAGGGCTCGTCGCGCAACGGTCGTGATTCGCAGCCGAAAATGCTCGGCGTCAAGCGTTTCGCCGGCCAGTTCGTCACCGGCGGTTCGATTCTCGTTCGCCAGCGCGGCACGAAGTTCCAGCCGGGCGTGAACGTCGGCCTCGGCCGCGATCACACGCTCTTCGCCAAGATCGACGGGATCGTGCAGTTCACCGACAAGGGCGAGCGCGGCCGCTTCATCAGCGTCGCTCCGGTCGCCGCAGCCGAGTAAATTCACTCTGCTGTCGTTCTCGAGCACCGCTCTCCGGGCGGTGCTTTTCTTTTGGAGCGGATTCGCCGCGCCTCCGTCCGCCGCCGCAATCACGGCCGCGCCCGCTGACGTGGTACACCGCTCGCACTGAAGGACCATTGATGTTCATCGATCAGGCGACGATCCGCGTGAAAGCCGGCGACGGCGGCCATGGATGCGTTGCCTTCCGCAGAGAGAAGTTCGTTCCCAAGGGTGGCCCGTCCGGCGGCGACGGCGGTACCGGCGGCTCCGTCTGGATCGTCGCCTCGCGCCGGCTCAACACGCTCTACCACCTGCAGTTTCAGCGCGAGTGGAAGGCAGGACGCGGCCAGCACGGCATGGGCTCGAATTGCTCGGGCCACCATGGCGACGACGTCACGATCGAGCTTCCGATCGGCTCGGTCGTCCGCGACAAGGTCACCGAGGAGATCCTGGCCGACCTCAAAGAAGACGGCGAGCGCGTGCTCATCGCCAAAGGTGGCCGCGGCGGCTGGGGCAATCAGCACTTCGCCACCGCCACCCGGCAGGCTCCCCGTTTTGCGCAGGACGGCAACCCGGGCGAAGAGCGCGAGCTCTTCATCGAGCTGAAACTGATCGCTGACGTCGGCCTGATCGGACTGCCGAACGCCGGCAAGTCGACGCTGATCTCCGTCATCAGCGCCGCGAAGCCGAAGATCGCCGATTACCCGTTCACGACGCTGGTCCCGAATCTCGGCGTCGTCAGCGCCGACGACGGACAGACGTTCGTCGTCGCCGACATCCCGGGCCTCATCGAAGGCGCGCACGAAGGCCACGGCCTGGGCGACCAGTTCCTTCGCCACGTCGAGCGCTGCTCGGTCCTGGTCCACCTCGTCGACCTGTCGGCCAACGAAGATCCGGCCGCTGATGCCGAGGTGATCGCGCGCGAGCTTGCGTTGTACTCGGAGCTTCTCGCGCAGAAGCCGCGCATCGTCTGCGGCTCGAAGATTGATTCAGAGGTGCCGGGAAACAGCGAGAAACTGCGCGAGTACGCGGAGCGGAACGGCTACGAGTACCACCAGATCTCGGCCGTCGTCGGTGACGGCGTGCGCGAGCTGATTCGCATGCTCGCCCGGTTCGCGCGTGAGCATGGGAGTCGCGAAGAGGAAAGCAACTTCGCGGCTTCACCGCCTCTATGAGAATCGGCATCTGCGGCGGCACCTTCGATCCGTTCCATCGTGGCCATCTCGACCCGGTCCTCGCAGTGCGCGAGCGAGTGAACTGGGACCGCGTCATCTTCATCCCGGCGCACGTGCAGCCGTTCAAGCAGGACCGCGAATTCGCATCCGGCTATCACCGCTTCGCCATGGTCTCGCTGGCGATCGTCGAGCACGACGCGCTGTTCGCCTCACCGATGGAGCTCGAGCGCGGCCGCGTGTCGTATTCGGTCGAAACGCTCGAGGATCTGCGCGCGACGTATCCCGATGCGACGCTCGACTGGATCATCGGCGACGACAATCTCGCGACGCTGCTCGAATGGAAATCGATCGATCGCATCTTCGAGCTGGCGAACTTCGTCGTGCTCACCCGCGGCGAATATCGCCTCGACGACGCACTCGCCTCGCGCGTCATCGACACGGCGGAGCGTCCGAATCACGGCGCGATTGCGTTTGCTGAAAACGCGATGATCCCCATCTCATCCACTGAAGTTCGCAAGCGCGTGCGCGACGACGAGTCCATCGAGGAACTGGTTCCTCCGCCCGTCTCGCGTTACATTCACCACTACGGACTGTATCGAAAGGGCCAATCGTGACCGATGCTTCGATCGAATCCCGCGTCAGGCTCGCGGTAGCCGCGGCGCTCGACAAAAAGGCGACTGATCTCGACGTCCTGTCGGTCGCCGGCCTCACCTCCATCGCCGACTACTTCATCCTCTCGTCGGCGGGCAACGAGCGTCAGGCGCAGGCGATCGCGGACAGCATTCTCGACCGGCTCAAAACCGAGCTCGGAGTGAAGCCGCTGCTCGTCGAAGGGACGACACCGGGCCGCTGGGTGCTGCTCGACTTCGGCGACTTCATCGTGCACATCTTCACCGAGGATGTTCGCCGCTTTTACGGCCTCGAGCGGCTCTGGGGCGACGCGCCGAACGTCACGGCGGAGTACACCGGAGAAGCCGAGCAGCGTGCTTTCCAGAAAACGTCGTGAGCCACGGCTCCGCGACTTCTTCCGTACGCGGAACGCCGCGATGCGGAACGTGCTCGACACCGCCGAGAAGGTCCTCGATCACGACGTCAGCATTCTGATCCTCGGCGAATCGGGAGTCGGGAAGGACTACCTGGCCGAAGCGATCCACGCCTGCAGCCCGCGACGCGCCGAGCCGTTCGTCCACATCGAATGCGCGACCATCCCCGCTGAGCTTTTCGAAAGCGAGTTGTTCGGTCACGAGCGCGGCACCTTCACCGACGCGCAGACGCGCAAGGTCGGCCGCCTCGAAGTCGCCGGCCGCGGCACCGTCTACTTCGACGAGCTCTCCGCGCTCACTCCGCCGCTGCAGGCGAAGTTGTTGCGCGCGATTCAGGAGAAGCGCTTCACGCGGCTCGGCGGGAGCGCGTCGCTGCCGTTCGAAGCGCGCGTGATCTCGTCGACGAACGCGAACGTGAACGAGCTCCTCGCCAGCGGCGCACTGCGACGCGATCTCTACTACCGCATCAATGTCGTGACGTTGACCGTGCCACCGTTGCGCGAACGGAGCGAAGACGTGACGTCGCTCGCCAGAGAGTTCGTGCGCACGACGAAGATCAAGCGATTCGGCGCCGACGCGCAACGGCTCATCGCGAGCTACACCTGGCCCGGCAACGTGCGCGAGTTGCGCAACGCCATCGAGCGCGCCGCGCTGCTCGAGGACAGCGATCGCATCACCGCCGCGTCGCTGCCGATCCGCGCGGACGACAATCTGCTCGCCAGCGCCGCGCGCGCGACGTGGACGCTCGACGAGCTCGAATCGCACTACATCAGCGAAGTGCTGCGCCGGACGCGCCGCAACTATTCGAAGGCCGCCGAGATCCTCGGCATCAATCGGAAGACGCTGCTGGAGAAGAGAAAAAAATACGGCATCGAATGAACGGGAGTCACGTTCGTGACGCGCGCATCGCGCGGTGCGAAGCGTGGTCTTCCTTCACATTTTTCCGGCAATTCGTCATGAAATTTCGCTTTATCTGGTCCGGTTCCAATGCCGACTCTGAGTTCGGTTCTGCAGTCGCTCGCTACCTCAATCGGATCAAGCATTTCTTCCCGATCGAGGTGGTCGAAGTGGCTTCCGAGCGCGGTAGACAATCTCAGAGTGATGTGGCTATCATGCGCGCTCAATCCGCGCGCCTGCTGGCCGCGATCCCCGATCGCGGGTACGTGGTGGTCCTCGACGAACGAGGCCAGACGTTTGATTCTTTGAAGTTTGCGAAGTGGATCGAGAGGCTGACGATCGACAGTCCGCACGGCGTCAATTTCGTCGTCGGCGGCGATGTTGGCTTCGATGATTCGGTGCGAAAACGAGCCGACAAACTGCTCGCGCTGACGCCGATGACCCTGCCGCACCAGTTCGCACGCGTCATCCTGCTGGAACAGGTTTACCGGGCCTGCACGGTGATGCGCAACATCTCCTACCACAAGTGAAGAGGCTCGAATGGCGAAAGCGAAGACCAAACCGAATCCGCATCAACATCACGAGGACGCTCTGCGCATCAAGCAGCGCGAGCTCATCGAATCTTTTCAGCGCGACAAGGCCGCCGGCAACAGCGCGGGCGATGACGGCATTCAGGATCTCGCCGACAAGGCCTACAGCGCGTACTCCAAAGAGCTCAACTTCTCCCTCTCCGATGCCGAGCGCAATCTGCTCATGCTCATCGAAGAAGCGTTCACGCGCATGAAAGACGGCAGCTACGCCGTCTGCACGAACTGCGGCGCGACGATCGGCGAAAAGCGTCTTCAGGCCGTTCCCTGGACGCCGTTCTGCATCGACTGCCAGGAGCTGCAGGAGAAGGGGATGCTGCAGTAGCAGCCCCTCCAACCATGGGATGATTCGGGAGCGCTTCGGCGCTCCCTTTTTCGTATGGCCAAACCTCTTCCAGCCGTTCTCGCCGCGATCGAGCAGGGGAAGTCGCCGCACGTTTTTCTGATCGGCGGCAACAGCGAGTTCCTCGCCGAGGACGCGTTTCACAAAGTGCGCGACGCCATCGTCGCCGCGAATCCGAACATCAACGTCGAGAGCTACGAGCCGGGCACGGACCTCGGGTCGGTGCTCGATTCGTATCGCACCATGTCGCTGTTCGGCGGCGCGCGTCTGCTCATCGTCCCCGAGGTCAACGCGTTCGTTTCCGCGAAAGAAATTGCGTCGCTGTACGACAAAGCGGTGGCCGACTGGAAGAGCGCCAAAACCGATCGCAAGCGCGCCTCCGCCTCCGCGAAATTGCTGCACGTCATGGGTGTGGCCGGCGCCGATCTCGACATGAAAGATCGCGCCATCGCCGACTCCCTCGGAGTTGCGCTGGACGCAACGCTGACCGACATGCTCGCGTTCTGCCGCATCAGCGGAAAGAAGGCCGGCCGCGGCGAAGACGACGCGGCGATGTTGATGGAAGCGATTGCGCGCGGCGGCGCTGCCGGAACGATCCTCCTGATGCGCACCGGCGAGATTCCACGCGATTCCGCGACCATCGATCTCATCGAGAAGAACGGCGTGGTCATCATGGCCGATCTCACGCGCGACGGCTTCGTCGGAGCGCTCGATCAGGCCATCGCCTCCATTGCAGCAGACGCAAATGTGAAGTTCGACGCAAACGCGGTCGTCCGCTTGCGCCAGCGGATGGGATTCGAGCGGACGCTCGCCGACAAATTCTCGAAAGACGTGCCGGAGATGCGCGGCGCGCTCAATGAAGTAGAGCGCCTGGTGACGCTCGTCGGCAGCGGCGGACGCGTGACCGCGGACCTCGTCGAGAAAGAGATCTCCGCGGTCGAAGGGGGCGCGCGCTACGAGCTCGGCTCGCTCTTCACCGAAGGCAAGATCCTCGAAGCAATCAGCAAGCTGCGCGAGCTCGTGGCGCAGGGCCGCCGCGAAGATCCGAAGATGCCGGTCGACATGCACTACGGCCGCTTTCTCTTTCCGCTGGCCGACGAAGTGCGCCAGATGATCGGCATTCATTCGTGGGCCCGCGTCAACAACGTGAATCTGAAGCAGGCGATGAATTACAACCGCTTCAAGGACACGATCGCCGACCGCCTCGGCGATTACATGAAAGCGCACGCGCTCGTCCGCCAGCGTCCACACCCGTTCCCTCTGATGAAAAAGTGGGAAGCGGCGCGCACGTACAGCGAGGCCGATCTCTTCCGCGCGCTCTCCGCACTCGCCGATCTCGAGATCAAACGCAAGTCGGGCGGCCTGCCCGCCGACGTCGGCATCGAGACGTTCCTGTTGCAGAGAATGCGGGCGTAAGCGCTCTCGCGCTTACGCGGTTTGCGCCTGCGGCGCTGGTGTCGGGAGCCGCGCGCCGCATGCGCGCGGGGGCGTTTGGGGTTTTGCGGCTGACGGCATCCTTGCAGCGAGAGCGGCCTTTTCGCGAGTGCCTCTCGCGAGAATCCCCG
>DASVRB010000124.1:0-3043 GCA_036388835.1 Thermoanaerobaculia bacterium
TGACGTTATCCAACATTCGGCGGGCTAAAGCCCGCCGCTCCACTTAGTTCTCCGGTTGCTCGCCACCGTTCCGCGATCTCCCGCCCTCGCAACCTCAACCGCGACCGCAGCGCGCGATCCGACACCACTTCGATCAACCGTTCGCCGAGCTCGACCGGGTTGTCGTGCGGTGCGGAGAGGGGGTAGTCGATCTGCTGCGCGACCGGCGTGGTGATGACGCACGCGAGTCCGGACGCCATGGCCTCGGCGGTGGAGAGCGCGAGCGTCGCGCCGGCGGCGACGACGACGTCGCACGAATGCATGAGGCGCGTCATTTCGGCGGTGGTCAGCGCGACGTGGAACTCCTGCACCGACTCCAGCGGCTCCTCGCGCGACGGAGCCCACGGCGACACGCGGACGAGCGCGACCTTCTGATGGAACCAGCGCGCGTGTGCGACGGCGCCGTATCCGTCATCGACCGCCAGCGACTCGTCCTGCGATGCGCCGATGAGCAGCACGCGCAGCGGATCGTGCTCGCGCGCGACGCGATCGCGGAACACCTCGTCGTCGACCACCATCGGCAGCGTGGCCGCATCGACGATCTGCTCGTCCGGGCTGGCGACGAATTGCCGCATCTCGTCGACGTACACCCACTCCGCGCGCGAGCTGCGCCACGCCACAGGCGTGCCGGCGGTCACGATGCGCACGCGATGACCGCGCGCGATCAACGCATCGGCATGCGTCATGACGATGCGCGCGCGTCCGGAGATCGCCGTCTCCTCGAGCAGGAAGGCGTAGTCAGCCATCCTTCTTCACCGCCTCGAGAAAGAGGTTGAGACCGAAATCGCGCAGGTCGAGATAGCGCAGCTCCGGCACCGACGACGAGTTGAAGCGAACGCGCCGCACGCGAAAGCCGGTCGCGCGCAGGACGCTCGTGAGGTGCTCCTCGTCGTACACGAATCGATGTTCGCCGTTCATGCGCAGGTGCATGTTCAGCGATTCGCACGCGCCGCTGGCCTCGAGATGCGTGTTGCACCACGCCACGTGCCGCGGCTCGCGGCCGAGGTACACCTTCTCGATGAGCAGGCGCAGGTCGGGCGTGAGGAGGCGCATTACGCCGTTCGGCCGCAGCACGCGATGACACTCGGCGAGCAGTCGCTTTCCGGCGTCAAGGTCGAGATGTTCGAGCAGATCCTCGGAATGCAGCAGGTCGACCGACGCGCTGCGAAAGGGAAGCGACGTCGCGAGATCGGCGAGCACGTCGACCCCTTCGCGCACGATGTCGACGTTGACCCAGCCGCGCAGATGATGACCGCCCGCGCCGAGGTGCACGCGGCGCAGTGAAGAAGAAGGAAGCGTGAGCGAGCGGGCGCGCTCGAGCGTCGCGAGGTACTGACCGGCGATCGATGCAACTTCTTGCGGACCGCCCGAGTAGTACCGCTCCTGCAGCCGTCGCAGCTCGCGCCGCAAGCGCCAGAGCGCCACGCGGTCCGCCACCTTCATTCCGGATTCCTGGCCGTCACATAGAAGCCGCTCGGCGCGACTTCCGACTCGTCGAACGGCACTCCGGCCGCACGCAGTCCTTCGAGAAGGTTCGCCTGCTCCTGCGTCGCGCCGAGCGACTGCGGCTCGATCGACACCACTTCCCACCCGGCGATGGTCAGCATCTCCTCGACCGAGCGTCGCGTGTAAAAACGGAGGTGGCCGACGCAGAGCAGGCCCATGTAGACGTAATCGAAGCGGCCGTGCAGGAGGTCCGAGATGATGGACGCGTTCGCCACGTTCGGAAGACTGAGCAGCAGATGCCCGCCCGGCTCGCAGATGCGGCGCATTCCGCTGAGAAACGTCCACGGCTCGTCGAGGTGCTCGATGATGTCGCCTCCGACGATGAAGTCGAAGCGCTCGTCGAGAAAGCCGACGATCTCGCGCACGTCTCCTTCATAAACATCGTCGATCCGCTTGCGGGCAATCGCGGCCGCGGCGCGATCGAGCTCGACGCCGACCACGCGGCATTTCTGTCTCCGCTTCAGCGCTTCGCCGAGCGGCGCCTCGCCGCAACCGAACTCGAGGATCTTCTTCGCGCGCGGGCTGATCCGGTCGAGCAGATCGTTGCGCGTCTGTCCGCGCAGCGAGGCCCAGCGATGCACGAGCACGTTCTTCGCGACCGCGACCTCTCGTCCTTCGAGCACGCGATTCAGCGGCTTTTTGAATTCGAGCAGCGCACGCGTCGGGCAGAGAAATGCCCCCGGATCGCCCTTGTCCCACGTCACCCGCTCCGGCGTCGCTTGACGCTGCTCGACCTGCGCCGCCTCGCGCTCGAACTCGCGCAGGGTCATGTATGGACGGACGTCGATGCGCTGCCGTACCACGCTCGCGTCATTCGAAGCCGGCACGGACGCGAATGCGTCGCCCAAAGCCGCGTGCAGCCGTTCGCCGAGTCGGGGAGAGGGGAGGAGGAGCGGATCGGTGATGACGAGGGTGAGCTCCTCGTCGAATTGATCGGCCGCGCTCGCCGCCGGCTCGTCGATGTCGTAGAAGCCGAGGGATGGATGGTCGCGGCGCAAGAGCATCTGCGTCTGCCAACTGGCGTACCGCTCCTCGAGTGCGGGATGGTCGAAGAGGGGCACGAGGACGGCGGGGACCATAGGCAGCGCTCTTTCGCATGTGGTGGGCGGAGAAGTCAAGCGGAACAGAAGTGCCGCGCGAGGCGTTCTGCGGCGGGAGATGAATGTGGCGGAAATGACGATGACGGGACAGGAGCGGAGCGTGCAGACGTCCGTCGCCGTCAATCCTTACCTGCATTACGAAGAATCGCGCATCTACAACCCGCTCACCGATCGCGCGCTCCTCGCCGGCGAGCCGGCGTTCGAAAGCTTCCGCCTTTTTCAGGACAGCGGCGTGGCCGACGAGGCGCTCGTGCGCGACGGCTGGCTCGTCCGCGGCGACGAAGATCTCTCGCGCCGCTTTCATCTCAAGATCGTCTCGCTCGAGACCGTCACGACCTGCAATCAGAAGTGCTACTTCTGCCCCGTCTCCGTCGCGCCGCGCGAAGACGAGGAGATGC
>DASVRB010000125.1:0-4458 GCA_036388835.1 Thermoanaerobaculia bacterium
ATGGTCGAGAGGCAGTTCAGATCGGCGTGCACGACCACATTCGCCACGTTGCGGTGGACGAACATCTCGCCCGGCTGCAGGCCGACGATCTGATTCGCCGGCACGCGGCTGTCCGAGCAGCCGATCCAGAGATACTCCGGCGCCTGCTGGCTGGAGAGGCGCTCGAAAAACGTCGGATCGTGCCGCGTCACCTCGGCGGCCCAGGCTCGGTTGTTCGCGAAAAGATCGCTCAGGATTCGCATGGGCGCGCATCTTAATTCGTTGCGATGCGGCGGTCGTCGTCAGAGATGGTGTCGGGTGTCGGGTGTCTGCGGCGTTTTGCCTGGGCCTCAGCGGTCGTTGAAGCGAGGACTTTGTCAGCGATCGACGACGCGTGAGGCCCAGGCGAAACACCCCAGACACCTGACACCCGACATCCGACACCCCATCTTCACGGCGAGCTTTTTGCGAGCCGCGAACGCTGCTCCACATGACGACGCGCCGGTCGACACGCTCCTCCATCGCAAGCGCCGCGGCGCCGGAGGGACTCGTCTATGTCGACGACTTTCTCGGCGAGGACGAAGAGCGCGCGCTGCTCGCCGAGATCGAGGCGTATCCATTTCATGAGGTGCGCATGCGCGGGCAGGTTGCACGGCGCACGGTCATTCATTTCGGTTGGGACTACGACTACGACGGCTGGAAGATCCATCCGGCCACGCCGCCCTCTCCAGCGCTGCGCGCGCTGGCCGATCGTTGCGCGGAAGTGGCGGACGTCGCGCCGGAAAGTCTCGAGCAGTTTCTCGTCGCGCGCTATCCATCCGGCGCAACGATCGGCTGGCATCGCGACGCGCCGATGTTCGGCAGCCCGGTCATCGGCATCTCCCTCGGCTCGCCGTGCACGATGAAGTTCCGCCGCGCGCTCGGCGAAGGCTTCGAAGTCTTTTCGCAACTGCTCGCACCGCGCTCGCTCTACATCCTCGGAGGCGCGGCGCGCACACAATGGCAGCACTCGATTCCGCCGACCAAAGCGCTCCGATACTCGATCTCCATGCGCACGTTGCGGCGGCGCCCTTCCACATGAAGTTTCTCCGCACCGCTGCCGCCGCATGGCTCGTGCTGTTCGCCGCGTTCCTGGCCACCGGGCCGTGGCAGTTCGGCCGCTTCGAATTGAAGCAGATCAACATCGTCGTCGCCCTCGCGTTCGTGCTGCTCATCGTCGCGGCGTGCGCGCGGGACGTCCGGCGCTGGTATGCCGAGGTGTTGCGCCGCGACGTTCAATTCTCCAAGCGCGCGCTCTTCATCGCGGCGGCCGGCTGCGCACTCTTCTTCATCGCCGTGGTCTGGTCGAAGTGGAGCGCATTGGAAGTCAACGCGTGGGATTTTTCGGTGGTGTACGACAGGCCGCTCGAGCGCACCCTCGGCGGACGCGTTTTGTACGCGGACGAGATCGAGCGCTCGATGCTCGGCGTGCACGCAAACTGGGTGCAGTTCCTGTTCGTGCCGCTGTACGCGATCGCGCGCACGCCGCTCTGGCTGCTGCTCGCGCACGCCCTCGGCATCGCGGCCGGCGTCATTGCGGCGTTCCTCTTCTTCCGCGAAATTGCACGCGATGACGTCGTGGCCGTACTGCTCGCCGCGGCGCTGCTGTTCAACCGCTACACGGCGAAAGCGACGCAGTACGTCTTCCACCCCGAGGTCTTCTACCTCGCCGGGTTGTTCCTCCTCTATTACTCGTTCGTGAGGCAACGTCGCGGCCTGTACGCGCTCGCACTGCTGTTCGTCCTCTCCATCAAAGAAGACGCGATCATTCCGCTGATCGGATTCGCATCCGTCGCCGCGTTGACCTACCGCCGCTGGCGCTGGGCAATCGTCACAGCGGCCGCCGCAATTGCAGTCTTCGCGTTCGACTACTTCCTGGTCATGCCGCATTACGCGCCGCCGGCCGCGGAGACGGCGTGGTATGCGAATTACTGGAGCACGTTCGGCGACACACCGCTCGAGGCGATCGGCGGCATGCTTCGCCAGCCGTTGCTCGTCGCATCGCGCGTCGTGAGCGGCTCGTCCGACATCTTTCTCTCGCTCGCCCTCGTGCCGCTGGCGGGCGCGCAATGGCTCATCGCCGCGCTGCCGGGCCTGGTCGTCTACGGCAGCTCGGACATGGAGAAGCTGCACTGGTTCACGCTCTACTACTCGATGCCGGTACTCCCCGCGGTGTTCGCCGCCATTCCGTCGGGCATTCAGCGCATCGCGAGGTTCTTCCGTTCATACGACGCGCGCGTGGTGTCGCGCATCGCGGCGATGGTGGTGCTCGTCGCATCGATCGCCGTCGGCAGCGGCCATCTTCTCCATCCGCGCCATCCCGACCGCCACAAGATCGCGCCGCTGATCGCCGAGTCGCGCGCGCCGGTGACGTGGGTGCAGGGCGCGCTCTTTCCGCGCGCCGGCTACAGCGCGCGCGTGCAGGTGCTCAACGAGCGCGCGCAGGTCGACGGCCGCGCCGCGTTCCTGCTCGCGCCGCGCCTCGATCAATACCCGTACGAATCGCCGCACGTCGAGACGCTGATCAGCCAACTGCTGAGCGACGCGCGCTATCGCAGGCGCGAGGCCGGCGCGCTGGTGCTGTTCGTGCCGCGATAAGCTCCGCGCATGATCCGACCCGCGCTCCTTCTCCTGATGTTCGCCGTCGCCTGCGGCGGCGAAAAGCCGGCGGCGCCGCCGCAGACCGCGGCGAAGCCTGTCGTCGATCCGAAAGTCGAGCGCGGACGCCAGCTCGTCGCGCAGTACGGCTGCACGGTCTGCCACGTCATCCCCGGCATCGAAGGGTCGCACGGGCAGCTCGGGCCGTCGCTCGCCGGCGTCGCCTCGCGGCCGACGCTGAGCGAAGGGGCGGTGCAGAACACGCCCGCGAATCTCGCCCAGTTCATCCAGAGCCCCGCCTCGCTCAATCCGCAGAGCAGCATGCCGCCGATGGGCGTCGATGACGCCGAGGCCGATGCGCTCGCTGCCTTTCTTCTCACGCTCAAATGAGCGTTCCGCGCAATGCCGGCGCGGCTCGCGTGAAACGCGTTCGCTCGATCTTCCTTCAACGCTCCGTCCACGCTCCCGACTAGGCACGAGTTACGCACCAGCCGAGCGCGGCATGAGCTTTACTGTTCAGAAATCGCTCGGGAACTCCTTCTTCCGCTTCGCCGTCGGCCGGCGGCGCGAGCTTCGATCGATCGACCCCGACACGGACCTGAGCACCGGCCCGTCGGGAGAATTCATCCGGCACCGTCCGGAGATTTTCTACGCGGCCGACGTGCGTCAGATTCACATCCCCGAGGTGCCGCAGTTGAGGTTGATGAGCGGCACGCCGTTCTGGTCGACGCTCGTCGACGGCACGTCGCGCGGCTGGCTGATGCTCGGGATGATGATCTTCGGCGCGTTGTTCGCGCTCCTCGGCGTCGCGAACGTCGCCAACGGCAATCGCGCAGGCTGGGTGCTCGTCTTCATCGGCCTCATCATCGCGGCCGTGCCGATTGCGCTGACCGGGCAGAAGCGCCGCAGCGTGCGGCAGCTTGAGGAGCGCAAACGCAAGGAGCGTGAAGAGCGCGACAAGCGCAACGCGGAGCTCCTCTCCGTCTACACGAACGCGCTCGAGCGGCTGCGCGATGATCCGAGCGACGCGAACCTGGCGAACGTGAAACGCGAGAACGAAAAACTCGACCTTCCGTACGCCGTCTGGGCCGACGCCGCGATCGGAACGGTGCTGTACGTCGGCTTCTCGACGCTCGCGAAAGTCGGTCCGGAGCGCGCGGTTGAGGTGGCGGCGCTGATGGACCGCTCGAGCGAAGCGGCGGGCCTCATCGCCGAGGATGCGATCGGCGTCAAGCACGCTCTCTATTCAACGGTGCTCTGGCATTTCCTCGCGGACGACCGCCTCGGCGAGACGCAGTTGCAGATCGTCCGCTCGATTCAGAAAGGCTTCAAGATCGACCCCGAGGACGTGCCGCTCGACACCGCAGGCGAATTGCAGTTCGAACGCCTCCGCGGCGTCGACCACCGCAACGCCCCGCGCTGCACCGACGCGAACGTCCCCCTCGGCATGAACGAGTTCTGCCTCTACACCGCGCAGGTCAAACCGAACGAGAACACCGACACCACGTTCGCCGTCACCAGTAAGCGCCTGATCCTCGGCACCGACAAAAACAAAATCGAGCTGCCCGTCGCCCGAGTCGATGACATCTTCGTCGACGCCGAGCGCAGCCGCGTCACCGTCCGCGCCGCCGAGCTCAAACGCCCCATCGACTTTCACGCCGCCGAGCCGCTCTACGTGGCAGCGATGGTCGATCTGGCCACACGACTGGATGACCGGCCGAAGAGCTTTACGTAGACGTTGTTGTGCTTCGTTCGAAAGGCCGGGCTCGCGCCCGGCCTTTTTGTTTGCGTCGCTTCTAGTGGAGCGGCGGGCTTTAGCCCGCCGAACATCGACAACGTCGG
>DASVRB010000126.1:0-2579 GCA_036388835.1 Thermoanaerobaculia bacterium
GCCATCATCATCACCTACCTCGCCGCGGTCATTGCGGCGGGGGTCTGGTTCGGCCGGAAGCAGCAGACCACGCGGCAGTACTTTCTCGCGGGGCGGAACGTGCCGTGGTGGGCCATTGCGGCGTCCATCGTCGCCACCGAAACCTCCACCATCACGTTTATCTCCGTCCCCGGAATTGCCTGGGCGCAGGGTGGCGACTTTCGGTTTCTGCAGGTCGTTTTCGGCTACGTCGTCGCGCGTTTCATCATCGCGGCGGTGTTCATGCCGTGGTACTTCCGCGGCGAGCTCGTGACTGTGTACGAGCTGTTGCAGACGCGCTTCGGCCCGTCGGTGAAAGCGCTCGCCGCGTCGCTGTTCGTCGTCATGCGCACGGTCGCGGATGGCGTGCGTCTGCTGCTCACCGCGTACGTCATCGCCGCGCTTTTGCCCGGCATCGATGTCGGCGTGGCGATCGCGGCGCTCGGCGCGATCATGATCGTCTTCACGCTCATCGGCGGTATCGAGGCGATCGTCTGGATCGAAGTGGTGCAGCTCGCGATCTACGTCGGCGGCGCCATCGCGGCCGCGGTCGTGCTGACCGGCAACGTCGGATTCGATGAAGCCATCGCCGCCGGTAGCGCGGCCGGGAAGTTCCGTCTGTTCGATTTCTCACTCGACCTGACGAAGACGTTCACCTTCTGGTCGGGCCTCGTCGGCGGCACGTTCCTGACGCTCTCCACGCACGGCACCGATCAGTACATGGTGCAGCGCTATCTCTGCACCGATCGCCCGCGCAGCGCGGCGAAGGCGGTCATCGCGTCGGGGCTCGTGGTGCTGCTGCAGTTCACGGTCTTTCTCTTCATCGGCGTGCTGCTGTTCGCGTTCTACGGCACGCGCGAATTCGCTCCCGACCAGGTCTTTCCGCACTTCATCGCCAATCACCTGCCCGAAGGTTTGTCGGGTCTGGTGGTCGCGGCGATTCTCGCGGCAGCGATGTCGTCGTCGCTGAACGCGATCGCCGCGACGATCGTCGCCGACCTGCTGCGCCCGCGCGACGATCGCCACGCCATGCGCCTCTCGCGCATCCTGACGATCGTGGCAGGCGTCGCGCAGATCGCGGTCGGGATCGCGATGCAGAACAGCGCCCGCTCCGCGCTGAACATCGCACTCTCCATTGCCTCTCTCATCAACGGCCCGATCCTCGGCGTGTTTTTTCTCGGCGCCACGAAACGCGCCACGACGCGCTCCGCACTCATCGGCATGAGCGTGGGGTTGACCGCAGTAGGCCTGGTAGCGTTCACCACAAAGGTCGCCTGGCCCTGGTACGCCGTCGTCGGCTCACTGACGACATTGCTCGTCGGGTCGGCATTCGTGCGGCCGCGGAGAGACGACGAGAGCGCCTCCGGCGGGCCGGCAGGGCCGGCAGGGCCGGCAGCCCCGATTTCTTCGCGACGATCGCCCGACTAGCGAAGCAACAAGGGCTGCCGGCCCCGCCGGCCCGCCGGAGGCCCCCGGTCGTTATCATCCCGACCCGTGGACCTCGACGCCAAGATCGGGCAGCTGTTCGTTGTGCCGGCGCCCCGCGCCGATCTCATTCATCACGTGCGCGACAACCATGTTGGTGGCGTGATCTGGTTCCAGACCACCACCACCGAAGCCGCGACCATGAACGCGCATCTGCAGTCGCTCGCGCGGGTGCCGCTGCTCGTCAGCGCTGATCTCGAAGCCGGAATGGGCATGCGCTTCAGCGACGCCGAGTGGTGGCTGCCGGCGATGGCGCTCACGGCGACCGGCGAGCCCGCGTTTGCCGAACAGCAGGCGCGTGTGACCGCGCGCGAGGCGCTCGCCATCGGTATCAATCACATCCTCGCGCCCGTCGCCGACGTCAACGTCGATCCGCTCAATCCCGTCATCAACACCCGCAGCTTCGGTGAAGATGCGCATGACGTGGCGCGGTACGTCGCTGCATTCGTGCGCGGCCTCGAGGAGGAAGGCGTGCTGGCGTGCGCGAAACACTTTCCCGGCCACGGCGACACTCACGTCGACTCCCATCGCGCGCTGCCGACCCTGCATGTCACACGGCAGCGCCTCGAGTCCGTCGAGCTCGTGCCGTTCCGCGCCGCCATCGATGCGAACGTCTCGTCCGTCATGATCGGCCACCTCGCCGTCCCTGCGCTCGACCCGACGCTCGTGCCGGTGCGTGCCGATTTCGAGAACGTGTACGGAACCGTGCGCGCCGAGGTGCCGCGGCACGGGACCATGCCGGCCACGCTGTCGAAGCCGATCGTCGACCTGCTGCGCCGCGACCTTGCATTCGACAAACTCGTCGTCACCGACGCCATGGACATGGGCGGTCTCGCCGCGCATTTCGATGCAGGCGAGGCCGCGGTGCGTGCGCTCGAAGCAGGTGTCGATCAGATCCTTTTCTCCGTCGACACCGACGCCGCCGTTGCGGCTGTGCGGCACGCAGTGATGAGCGGACGGATCACCCGTCAACACATTGACCAATCGGTCGAGCGCGTGATGCAGGCGAAAGCGTCGCTCGTGGAGCGGCGGCCGCTTCGGCCGCCGACTGTTGCACAAATGGTCGATTCGGCGGC
>DASVRB010000127.1:0-2433 GCA_036388835.1 Thermoanaerobaculia bacterium
AGCGGGTCCGGGCCCGCGGCCCGGCCGCCGGAGGCCCCCGTTGTTGGCGCCTTGCGCGCTCCCTCTGGCCGGTGTTGAATAGCGCTCGTCCAATCCATCAAAAACTGCGGTGCCGGAGGGAGCCTCATGAAAGAGCTCGGGCAGATTCTCGGAACGATCAAAGTCGCGTACGACGAGGTCGTGAACAACCCTGTGCTGCAGCCGGTCGGCACGACCGCGTACACGTTGAAGAACGTCTCGGTCGACGCGCAGAACACGACCTTGAAAGTGTTCGACGTGCCGGCGAAGTTCGAGGCCGGCGTGACCGCGGACGTGACGATTCTCGGCGCGGGCGCGACGATCTCGCCGTTCGATGCGACCAGCGGCGCGACGCCGCCGCCCAACAGCTCGTTCGCGCAGATCGCGGTCAACGGCAACCTCTCAGCCGGCGCCAGCGGCAACGTGGCGGTCCCGCTGTCGTTCTCCGCGGCCGCCGCCGCGAAGGTCGCGTACAACCACTACGTCGTTGCCGGCAAAGATGAAGTGCGGCTCGCGGCGCTGACGCGGCTCATCGCCAGCGCGCAATTGCCGCAGCTCGAGCCGCTCGCAACGCTCGGCAGCGGCGAGGCCAGCACGTTCGAAGCGACGCTCAGTTTCGACCTCGGCATCAAAGCCAAGTACGGCAGCAGCTTCGATCTCGCGCACACGCTGAGCCTCTTCGACGGACTCTCCGCGCAACTGACCGCCAACGTCCAATACAGCATCGAGGCGAGCCTCGGCTGGTCGATGTTCGAAGAGATGAACGTCGCGGTCGGACGCGTGCAGCAGCTCGACCCGAATCGCGTGCGCGTGCGCATCGACCGCTGCCGGAAGAACAGCTTCACGCTCGGTGCGACGTTCGCGCTGCAGATCGCGTACGACGCGTCGAGCATCGCCACCGTGCTGGAGAAAGCGTTCGACGCGTCGCCGCTTCCGCGCGCGCTCGGCGTGCTGAAAACAGTCGGCAGCGGCAACTGGACGGCCATTCAGGCGAGCATCACCGACCGTGCCGCGAACGAGTTGATCTCGCTGATCGCCGGCACCGGGTGGAAACAAAAAGCAGCGAGCTCGCCGGAGGTCAAGGAGGCGCTCGAAGCCATCAACAAGACCGTCGCGATCTACAACAGCATCGATGACAAAGTCGCGCAGCTCTGGTCCGAGCTGCTGCTGCGGGTCGGTGTCGGACCGGACACCGATCTCCGCAAGACCATCGACACCATCGCCGCGCTCGATCCCGCAAAGCCGAACCTGCAGCAGTTCCTCAGTCCCGAGATGCAGAAGGATCTGCAGATGCTGGAGGCGCTGACCGGCAAGAGTCTCGAGGAGATGATCGTCGGCAGCAGCGCGACGCTGCAGCTCGCGATCAAACGCGCGGTGAAGCTCGCGAAGCAACTGCAGCGCGTCATCACCGAAACGCCGACGACGGTCAACAACGCCATCCAGAAGTTCGCGAAAGACAATGGCATCCAGTCGGCGATTCAGTGGATCGCCGCGAACGCCACGTCGCTCGACAAGATCCAGCAGTACGGCGATGCGCAGATCACGAAGATCGTCACGAAAGCGGTCGGCAAGGCGTTCAGCGAGATCAGCGCGCAGGACCTCGAGAAAGTGCAGGCGTGGGCGCAGAAACTGGTCGACGAATGGAACGACCTGAGCGCGAAGCTCACCGCGGCCGCGAAGTATCTGAAGGGGACGCTCGGCTTCAACGTCTCGCTCGAGCTCAGCCGCGTTTCCGAATATTCGGCGGTGCTCGACTTCGAAGTCGATCCCGCCAACGCCGCGGCGCGCAATGCGGTGCAGCAGCAACTCCCGAGCGGCAGCGTGCGCGGCATGCTGGCGGCGCTCGCCGCAATCGAAGCGGACGACCACGGCAATCTGCCGTACACGATCCGCGAGGCGCTGGTGATCTCGCGGCATCTCCGCACCGGGGTCACCACCGTGCTGCTCTCGCTCCTCGGCTGGTCGAAGCTGCAGAAAGTCACCGGCACGCAGTTCGACGAATCGGTCCTCCGCACGACCACCGCCGGCCGCATCGGCTCGTACAGCGGCGGCTTCACGCAAACGGTCGCCGTTGACAACGCGACGAGCGAATGCAGCGTCTGGATTGCTTCCGAAGCGAATGACGATCTCGATCAGGACGATCAGTTCGACACGGTGTCGCGATCGTTTCGTTTGACGTTCGCGCGGCGCGACGCGAGCTCGAGCAACAGCGAGCGCGCCGCGTTGCAGACGCTCCTCAGTGACCTTGGGTTCCTCGTCTCCACCTCCGCCAGCATGAGCGCGATTCCCGCCGGCGCGGAGACGGTGTTCGCGCTCGACATCGGCCTCGATGAATCGGCGATCCAGACGTTCCTCGCGAACGACGGCCAGGCGAACTGGAACATCGACTATCGCAATGCCGCCTACCGTCTGCTG
>DASVRB010000128.1:0-5833 GCA_036388835.1 Thermoanaerobaculia bacterium
GACGTGCTCTGCTCGACGATGAAGCCGCTGAAGGTGTTGTTCGCGATGAGGGTGTTGAACACCGTGGCGCTGTTGTTGTGGCCCGCGACGTCGATGCCGTTGCTTCCGTTGCCGGTGATCTGCGAGTCGGAGACGGTGAGCTGCACGGTGGCGGCGCCGGTCGGCAGCACCAGGATGCCGTGCGAGGTGTTGTTCCGGATGGTGCTGTTCTTGACGTGCACCTTCACGTTGTTCACGCTCGGCAGGATCTCGATGCCCTGGCTGGTGAACGCCTGAATGCGGCAGTTCTCGATCGTCACCGATTTCGCGGAGAGGATGCGGATGCCGTCGAAGCCGTTGCCTGCGCCGTGAATGTCGAGATTGCGGAGGATGACGTTGTCGTTCGCGCCGGCGTTGACGATGATGCCGTTCGTCTGTGCGGCAAGCACACCCGCGATCTGCTCGCTGCCGTCGACGATCATGGCCTTCGTGATGGTCACGCTGCCGAAGCCGCCCGGATCGAGCGTGCTGATCTCGCCGTTCGCCGCCGTCTTGGAGATCGCACCCGCGTACGTTTTGCACGGCGCGGTGCGGCTGCAGGGGTTCACGTCATCGCCGGTGCCGGAGACCCAGGTGCGCGTGGCCTGCGCCTGCGCGATGGAAGCAAAGCCGAGGAAGAGAACGGTGGCCGAGAGGGAAAGACGAGTCAGTTTCACGTGAGGCTCCTTGCATTGATTGCGAACGCAATGCGGGCGACGCATTTCGAGGTGCGCACCGCGTTCAGTTATTAGTTGAGTCCGTGGACGATCTGGAGCTGTAAAGTATAAGCTCCATTGGCCGGATATGCATCCAAAAATATGAATCGCGAGAGCGCTCAGTCGAGCTCGCCGCCGGCGCGCCGCTTCTCCAGCGCTTCGACCCGCCGCCTGAGCTCGTGCAGCTCGTCCTGCGCCGCGTATCCGAGCTTCTGCCCGACCGCCAGCCGGCGCGTGCTGCCTGAAGGCAGCTCGTGCTCCTCGATGCGCAGCAGCCCCTGTCCGGTCTGCACGAGCACCTCGCCGCCGCGCGTCTGCACGATGCGGCCGGTGACTCCGCGAAACGGCAGGTCGGCGACGCTCGCGCGCCAGATCAGCAGCTTCTCGCCGCGCGCGTACGTGTACGCGCCGGGGTAGGGCCGCGAGGCGGTCCGCACCAGTCGCGCAATCTCCGCCGCCGGCCAGCTCCAGTCGATCAGACCATCCTCGGCCGCGCGTTTGGCCCACCAGGAGGCGTTCGCTTCATCCTGCGGAACAGGGTTCCACTCTCCGCGGAGTAGAGAAGGAAGCCAGCGGTCGAGGGCGCGATCGATTGCATCGCGCACCGACTGGATCACGTCTCCTGCGTACGCGCCGGAGCTCACTTCGAACGGCTCCTGCACGAAGATCGCGCCGGCGTCGGCTTCGTCCTCGAGCACGAAGAACGATGCGGCGCCATCGGCCTCATCGAATGTCAGCCAGGCCACCGGAGCGCGGCCGCGTCCTCGCGGCAGGCGTGTTGGATGGAACCCGACCGCGCCGGTGGTCGGCAATGCCATGAGGTCGGCGTGCACGAGCTGCGAGAGGCCGACCACGAACAGCACGTCGGGCTTCCACTGCCGCACCTGCTCGACGATCTCGGGCGTGTTGATCTTCACGAAGTCGCGATACGGAATCGCGGCGCCGGCGGCGAGCGCCTCGAGCGAGGCGTAATCGCTCACACCCTGCGACGCCGACTCCGCGAGGCCGAGGACCCCGACCACGTTTGCGCCGTTGCGAATGAGCGCGGCCAGCGCGCGTTCGGAAAAACTGACGCTGCCGGCGAGCACGATGCGCGGCGACGCGCTCACTGCTGCTGCTCCGGCGGCTTCACGAGGTAGCGCTCTTCACCGTGCAGCAGCACGCCGAGCGTGCGCGTGATGAGCCAGAGATCGAGGCGGAAGGAGAGCCGTTTCACGTAATCGGCATCGTAGACCCAGCGCTCCGGCCACGACAGCGCGACGTTGCCGTGCGTCTGCGCCATGCCGGTCAGGCCGGGGCGGACGAGCAGACGCAAACGCGCGTTGTCGTCGAACTCCTGCAACTGGATCGGAAGCTGCGGCCGCGGTCCGACCAGCGACATGTCGCCCTTCAGTACATTCAGGATCTGCGGCAGCTCGTCGAGTTTTGTGCGGCGCAGGATCCGGCCGACGACCGTGATCTCCGACTGATCGCCTGAATAGGCAACGGTGTCGGGCACGCGATGTTTGTGGGTCATGGTGCGGAACTTCAGCGCCTCGAATACGCGCGCGTTTTTTCCGAGGCGCTCCTGGCGGAAGAGTGCCGGTCCGGGGGAGGTGAGCCGGATCGCGATCGCGATCAGCGCGAGAACGGGCCAACCGACGAGCAACAACGGCAGCACGACCGCGAGGTCGAAGAGTCGTTTGCCGACGAGAGCGTAGAACCCTCTGGCCATCACACGAGGAGCTCGCGCACGACGACGAAGGCCTCGGCGAGCTCGATGCCGACCTGCGCGCCGCGGACGTGCGCGAGGTGCCGCACGTTCTCGAGGCTGCGCGAGTGCGGAAACGGTTTCATCGCGCCGCGGAAATGCTCGAGCGCATCGAGCTTCCGCTGAAACGTCGCGGCCACGTTGATCCAGGCGTTCGGCTGAAACGCGGGACCGCTGCTCGGCGCCCAGTCGGTCGACGACATCACCTCGAACAGATAGATCCGCTTGATCATCGTCACCGGGATGTCGCGCGTGAGGCGCTGCGGCAGCAGGCAGGCCGCCATCGTCGCCTCGTAGCAGACGCGATGGTCGACATTGAGGTCGCTCGGGTGGTGCGTGAAGATCCAGTCGGGACGGAAGCGGTCGATCGCCTCTTCGATCTTCTTCACCATGTCGAGATGCGGCACGGCGTTGAACTGGATGTTCGGAAAATCGCAGAGCAGCGAGTCTTCGATGCCGATCATCGCGGCCGATTCGGCGGCCCAGCGGGAGAGATCGTCCGGCCGGTCGACGCGGGCGGCGGCGTTGGAGCAGAGCACGACCGTGAAGATGCGATGGCCTTCGTTTTTGAGTCGGAGGAGGGTCGCGCCGCAGCCGAGAATTTCGTCGTCAGGATGCGCGACGACCGCGAGGATGTTCATCGGCGCGCGAGCATAACGTGGCGTTCCGGCGCTCGCAATCAGTAACCCTGTCGTGCTTTGTAGACGCGCTGCAGCATCTCATCCTGCTGCGGCTGCTGCAGCCGCGTCAGCGAGTCCGGCCAGACCACACCGCCCGTATAGAGGTGCTTGTCGGCCGCTTCCGTTTCGCCGAGGGCGAGCAGCGCCAGGCCGAGGCGGAAGTGCAGCTCCGGCCGTCGGTCGTAGCGAAGCGCCGCCTCGTATTGCGCACGCATGCTCGCGTGATCCTCGCGCAACTGATAGTTCGCCGCCGCGAGATCGCGGTAGACGACGTTCCACGGCACCGCATCGATGCACGGCTGCAGGCGGATCAGGTTCTCGCGCGTTCCGGCCGCGATGTCATAGCTCGCACCTTTCGAAAGGCGTGAGGTGCGCCGCTCGACCTCGGCCGCAATGATCGTGCAGCGCACCGGCACGTAGCAATGACGCCGGATCGCGAGTGCCGCAACCGTCAGGATCACGAGCGCGGCAAGGACTTTGACGATCTTCACGCGGGCTCGCTCCAGACGCGGCAAACCGCGGCGAGGTGCAGCAGCACGCTCGTCGCCGACGCCAGCTCCAGCGGAAACTGCGCGAGCGTCACCACGAGAAAGCTGACCGCCAGCGGCAGCGCGAGCAGGCGTGCGAACGACTGCTTCTCGTTGTCCGCCTCACCACGACGCCGCAACGAGATCGAGGCGAGCATCACCGCGCCGCCGAGAAACAGCGCGTATCCGGGAGCACCGGCGACAGCCAGCGTTTGCAGATGGTCATTGTGCGTTTCGCCGAAATTCACCGCCACGGTGTAGAGCCTCGGATTCCGCTCGTTGAGCTCCATCTTGTACGGCAGGTACCACCACGCGTACGTGCCGGGACCTTTCCCGAGGAGCGGGCGGTCGACGAACATTTCCCACGCCGCGAGGTACGCGGGAAGGCGGAGCGACGTCGCCTCGAGAAAGTTGCCCTGCCTCACGTTGGCGGTGATTCCGGTGACGCGGCTCCGTAGCGGTCCGTACGCGACCACCGCCACGATCGTCACCGCGGCGAGGATCGCGAGCGGCACGATCGAGCGGCGCGACCGCGTCACGAGCAGTACCACCGTCGCGGCGCCGAGCGCGCCGATCGCGGTGATCGTCACCGTCACGACCATCCCGCATGTGAGCAGCACGGCCGCGATCCACATCGCGTAACGGAGACGTGGACTGCGACTCACCAGCGCGAGGGCCATGGCGGCGAGGAGGGGGAACAGGAGATACGTGCCGACGTCGTTCGGATTGCCGACCATCGCCGTCGTCCGAATGCGGTCCGGAACGCGCTCGTCGAACACCATCGGGTTGTAGATCCCGGCGCGCTGGAGCACCGCGAGAAAAGCGTTCGCGGTGGCCGGGATGAACATCAGCCAGAGCACCGCGCGGTCGCGCCGCTGTTCGGCAACGAGGAGTGTCGCCACGAACATCACCGCGCACGACGCCACCCAGAACAGCGACTGCACGCTCAAGGTCCGGTTGGTCGACGTGAGCGTGGTCAGCGACGTCCAGACCACGATGCCGAGAGTCAGCACGAGGACATTTCGATGCTTCCGCAACGGCTCGAAAAATGACGCGCCGCGAAACAGGTACGCGATCGCCAGCCATGCGGCCGTCAGGATCGCGAATGCCTCGTACGCCTTTTCTTTGGGAAACCGGAACGCATCGAGGTGCGTCGGCGCAACGACGACCGGAACGATGAGTGCCACGGCCGCGACGAGCAGCCAGAGCACGCCTCCTGTGACGTCGCGGCGGGACGGCAGTTGCTCAGCGACCGTGCGACTCATTCATACGCGGAGCCGACGAGCCGGAGCGGAGTCGCCGCTACGTCGGACTTCGGCGACGGCTTCGTTGAGTTTCGCGTGTTGTCCGGCACCACGAACTCCGGCACGAGCTCGCGCAGCAGCGCGGTCGCGGCGTTTGCGGTAGAGGCGGTCTTGCTGCGCTGCAGCCACGCGGCGACTTTGCGGGTCTCCGGCAGCGGCGCCTCGGTGACGACGATCTGCGGATGCACGGTCGGCCGGATCGATTCGCCCTGGAGGTGAATCTCTTCGTACAGCTTCTCGCCCGCGCGCAGCCCGGTGAAGACGATCGGGATCTCTTCTTCCGTGTGGTTTGAGAGGCGGATCAGGTCGCGTGCGAGATCGACGATCTTCACCGGCTCGCCCATGTCGAGCATGAAGATGCAGCCTTGTTCGCCGAGGGTCGCGGCCTGCAGGACGAGCGACACCGCCTCGGAAGTCCGGAGGAAGTAGCGCGTGACCTCGGGGTGCGTGACCGTGATCGGGCCGCCGGCCGCGATCTGCTCCATGAACAGCGGAATCGCGCTCCCCGAGGAGCCGATCACGTTGCCGAAACGGACGATCGTCACCTTCATGTTGCTCGTGCGGGCGAGGTCGAGCAGCGCGATCTCGGCGGCGCGTTTGGTCGCCCCCATCACGCTCGACGGATTGATCGCCTTGTCGGTCGAGATCAGCACGAAACGCTCGACCCCGTGACGCTCGCCGATCTCGGCAAGCGCGCGCGTGGCCAGGCAGTTGTTGCGGAGGTACTCCGGCGGGTTCTCTTCGCCGATCGGGACGTGCTTGTGCGCGGCGGCGTGGAGGACGATCTGCGGTTTCTCGCGCTCGACGAGCGCCTCGAAGATGTCGGTGTCGCAGATGT